>JBAYDQ010000082.1:0-3361 GCA_041668145.1 Bacilli bacterium
ATGGTGGCATTATCATCGTTTAAATATTGGCTATACGATAGCGATAAAGAAGCCACTTTTTGTTGGAGATTAGTTTCCGCTTTCTTTAAGCGATGACGAATAGCGTTTAATTCGGGAGTAGCATTATCGGCGATGGTTAAAGAATTAGTGATGACGCGATGAATTTCTTTCTCAAGACTCGCTAAATCGACAAAGTGACTGGCTTTTTCGTTAATGCGAGGATAGAGAGCATCGATTTTGGCTAAAAACTTCACAATCTTTTGACTCGTTAAAACATCCTCAGCGATCAAGCTTAAATCGCGAGGTGTTAAAAGGGCGGTTTTCTTGGCCATTTCAATGAGGAAGAGAGCGTTCGCGCTCGTGGAGATAGGCATCGGACCAAAGCGATAGAGAATCGAGATGAATTCTTTGAGGTCTTCTAATGAAGAAACCACTTGTTCGCTTGAAGAAAACATCGCTAAATTAGCGATATATTCTTTCCCTAATTCGGTTTTCGCATATTCAAGGAGATGTTCCTTAATTCTTTTGATTTCAAATGTTTCGTAGATATCTTGCATGAAAATATGATAACACAATCGTTTTGTGCGATTAAAGTTCTATGTTAAAATAGAAAAATGAAACAAAATGTGACTGTCTCTGTCAGCGAAGAAACGCTGGCGCAAATCAAAGAATGCTATCAAAATAATTTGGTAAACACAAAAGGGGAGTACATCCTTTTTAAAGCCCAATTTAATGGCGTCACTATCACGGCTTTTTCTTCAAAGAAGAATAAGCATAAGATTGTCTTTATGGGCGACGAGGCTTTAAAGGAAGCAAGACGATGGGATCTCGACGCTCAAGTCAACATCCCCAAGGAAAAAGAAAACAAGAAATGGCTCTATTTTGGCGATCAGATTGGCTCCGATGAAGTCGGAGTGGGAGATTTTCTCTTGCCGATGATTGTCGTCGCGGCTTTCTTAGAGAAAAAAGACTATAAAGTCTTGACGAGTCTCGGAGTGCGCGACTCCAAACAATTAACCGATCAAAAGATTTTAGAGATAGGACCAAAATTAGTCGAGCATTTTAAATTTTCAAAATTGACGATTACAAATCAAAAATATAACGAGATGGTCGCTCGGGGAGAAAATCTTAATTCGCTTAAAGCCAAGATGCACAATCGCGCCCTTTATAATCTATGCAAAGAATATCCCGATGTGAATAATATCTTTATCGACCAATTCGTCAACGAAAAAACCTATTACCGCTATCTCGAAAATGATACTGATCCGATTGTGAGAAATATCTTATTTCGCACGAAAGGGGAATCATATTTTCCGTGTGTCGCTTTAGCGAGTGTCATTGCTCGTTATGCTTTCTTGCTAGAAAAAGCTAAGTTAGAAGAACAATATCAAGTTACTTTCCCTTTCGGGGCTTCCGCTAAAGCCACTACTTTCGCCAAGGCGTTCATGGAGAAACACGGATTTGAAGAACTCGCGAAAATCGCGAAAAAAAACTTCGCTAATTATCGCGAAGTTATCAATGACGCTTTACTTTAAATTATTTATTATTTCTTTAAAATAATCAGGCAGTTCAACAGAGAAGGTCATCTCTTCTTTCGTTTTAGGATGAATGAGTTTTAATTTAACCGCGGTCAATAATTGTCCGTTTTTACATAAGCTTTTAGCGTTCTTCCCCGCATAGAGAGGATCGCCTTCCACGGGATGACCAATATAAGCAAGATGAACGCGAATCTGATGAGTGCGGCCTGTCACCAAATGACACTCAATCAAGGTATAGTCTTTAAAGCGTTGTAAAACAACGAAGTTCGTCATCGCTGGTTTTCCATTACGAGGTTCGACCGCCATTTTCTGACGATACTTAAGATCGCGTCCAATGGGCATATTGATCGTTCCCGTATTTTCTTTAATCACGCCTTTGACGAGAGCGATGTAAGTACGCGCCATAGTATGATCTTTTAGTTGTTCAGCTAAAAAGCGGTGCGCTTCATCATTCTTAGCGACGCAAATCAAGCCACTCGTATCTTTATCGATACGATGAACGATACCAGGACGAGCGACACCATTGATGCCACTGAGATGTGGGCAATGATATAAAATCGCATTCACTAAAGTGTGCTCGTTATGCCCGCAGGAAGGATGAACCACCATTCCTTGTGGTTTATTGATAATTAAGATGTCATCGTCTTCATAAACGATAGTAAGAGGGATATTTTCATCTTTGACTTCCAGAGGTTTGATTTCGGGGATATCGTAACTGATTGTTTCGCCTATTTTGACCTTAGCGGAAGCCTTGACAATCTGATTATTTAAGAAGCAGCGACCTTCGCTAATTAAAGAAGCGATATAGGTACGAGAAAAGGAAGGCTCAATTAAAGTTAAGGCCTTATCAAAGCGAAGACCGTTTTCTTGATTTGTGATTTGGTAATATTTCATATTATAATTACTAATTAACTACTAATTTTATACTAGTTTATTCTCATCTAAATCGTCATCATCAGCGATTTCACTATCGCTTGGTTCGACATTTAAACGCGCTTTTTCATCAGCGGATAAGACCTTACCTTGTGGCTTTTCCACCGCGGGTTTCTGTTTACTTTCTTTCACATCCTCCACGATGAGCCAAATGACGAGTAAAATCGTTCCGACTACGATGCATGAATCGGCGATATTGAAATTAAATTGCCAGATGCCATAGAAATCAATCCAATCGATAACGCTATAATTGGCAAAACTATAGAACATCCGATCGATGAGATTGCCAACCGCCCCAACTGTCATCATAATCAGGCAAAGGCGAACAAATTTGGATAGTTTGCGATATTTAATGCCATATATACCCATCATGAGACCGGAACCAATTAAAGCGACGATAATATACATGACACGATTAAGAGTGGCGTTGGTGAAGCCTAAGCCAAAGGCGGCGTTGGAGTTAAGAACACAACTGATGCGTAAAAATCCGGGGATAAGAACAACGGAATCTCCAGTAGGGCCAATGAGATTAAAAACGAGATTTTTAGTGACGATGTCTAAAGCTAATAAGAGAAGACCGACCCAAATGAAAGAATAAAAGAACCATTTCAAAGCGATGAGAAGGGCTTTTAAGACTTTGTTAAACCAGGAAATGCTATGACCTTTTACTTCATTCATTGTTATTTACCTACCACTTCTACACAACGAGAACATAAATATGTTCCGTCTTCTTGTTTAGTCGCCTCATCTTCATAATTCCAGCATCTTTCACAGAAATGTCCTTGATGATGAGTGACTTTGATGAGGCCACATGGATAACTAGTGCCATCCTTTAATTCGTCGACAAACTTAAGTTCGGAAACGATAAAGAGTTTAGCGACATCTAAATG
>JBAYDQ010000083.1:0-3343 GCA_041668145.1 Bacilli bacterium
ATAAGACCTCTTATTTTTGTGCGAGAAAAAGATATTCAAACGTTAATCAAAGAAGAAAATCTTCCTGTTTTGTCATCGACATGTCCCGCGGATAAAATGACCTCGCGAGAAGATATCAAAGACTTGCTACATCGCATCTATCATGATTTCCCACCAGCTAAAGAGAACTTCCTCACCATGTTGACCAATTTTGAACAAGAAGATCTATGGGGTGAACAAATCGCTCTTCAAGTCAACCAAGAAGGACTTAATTTACAACCGGTTATCTCCGCTCAAGATGCTCTTGAAATGACCTATATTCGCCATGAAGTATTTATCGTCGAACAAAACATTCCTTTCAGCGAAGAATATATTCCGGAAGAAGAAAAAACCTCACATTATTTTTTAATTTCCCTTTTTGATCAACCTATTGGTGTCATTCGCTATCGCGAAACCGAAGAAGGCTATTGCTTAGGGCGCTTTGCTATATTAAAAGAATATCGTCATCGCGGTTATGGACGACTTGTTTTTTCCTATCTCACCGATTATTTAGAGGCGCGATATAATCCTTGCACAATCTATTTTCACGCTCAATTATATCTACAATCCTTTTATGAGCAACTTGGTTTCGTTAGTGAAGGGTCAATCTTTATAGAAGCTAACATTCCTCATATAAAAATGAAAAAGACCTGTTAAACAGGTCTATTTTTTATCTTTGTTCAGAAGTTCGATAATTTTTTCTTCTCTTTGAAAACCTTCATCAAGAATAAAGATGAGACTAGGAACACGTCGAGTGTCCATCTTTTTTGCGAGTGATGAACGGATGAAACCCTTGGAATGTTCTAAAACTTCCATGCCTTCTTTAACTTCTTCTTTTTTAATGAAAGAAACATATACTTTAGCATAGGAGATATCTTTGCTAACGCGTACTTCTGGAATGGTGACAAAGCCTAATTTTGGATTATGGAGTTCGAATTGAATGATATCAGCAATATTTTTGCGAATGACAGTGGCAATTCGCTCTTGTTTATTGGCCATGTTATTTTTCTTCCACCATCTCGTAGCCTTCGATGATGTCGCCTTCTTTGATATCATTATAATTTTCAATTATAATACCACATTCATAACCATTCTTGACTTCTTTGGTTTGATCTTTTTCACGTTGCAAAGAAGCAATTTTTCCTTCATAAATGACGATACCATCACGAATTAATCGAATCTGTGAATTGGCTTTGATAAAGCCATCCACCACCATACACCCAGCGATTGTTCCAATCTTGCTGACTTTAAAGAGGCGACGAATTTCGGCTTGACCCGTCACTTTTTCCACCATCGTGGGGGCGAGCATTCCTTTCATCGCGGCTTGAATTTCTTCAATTAAAGCGTAGATGATACGGTGCAAGCGAATCTCCACTTTTTCCTCGATGGCCTTTGCTCGTGTAATGGAACTAGGGCGAACGTTAAAGCCATAGATAATAGCGTTAGAAGCGCTGGCTAATAAAACATCACTTTCAGTGATTGCTCCACTTGTCGCACGGACAATATTGATTTTGACATTTTCATTTGAGAGTTTCTCTAAAGAACTCTTTACTGCCTCCGCGCTACCAGTTGAATCGGCTTTGATGATGATATTGAGATTTTGAACTTCACCTTCATGAATACGATTATACAAATCATCAAGAGAAGCCCCACCGCTGGAATTACGTTCCTTAGCTTCGCGGATTCTTTTTCGTTTCAAAGCAATTTCACGAGCTTCGCTCTCTTCACCAAAGGCCATAAAATGATCGCCAGCAAGAGGTACTTCACTCAATCCGATAACAGCGACAGGAGTGCTTGGAGCCGCTTCTAATAAAATCTTACGATATTCATTAGTCATGCGCCGCACTTTGCCATAAGAAGCTCCTGCGACGAGATAGTCGCCTTCTCTTAAGGTTCCGTTTTGAATCAAAAGAGTGGCTTTAGGACCTTCGTTTTTATCGAGTTTAGCCTCTAAAACCGTTCCCATCGCATATCGATCGGGATTGGCTTTTAATTCTTTCATTTCCGAGACGAGAAGAATAGCTTCTAGCAATCCTTCAATATTGGTTTTCTTTTTAGCTGAGATTGCCACAGCGATGACATCGCCACCAAACTCTTCTAAAAGAACATTATGGGCCATTAACTCATTTTTTACCTTCTCAGGATCAGCACCAACTTTATCAATTTTATTGATAGCGACAATAATTGGGACGCCAGCTGCTTTCGCATGATCGATCGCCTCCAATGTTTGAGGCATGACGCCATCATCAGCAGCGACCACTAAAACAACGATATCAGTCACGCTTGCTCCACGCGAGCGCATAGCGGTAAAAGCTTCGTGTCCTGGAGTATCGATAAAAGTAATCTTCTGACCATGAATTTCTTTTTGATAAGCACCAATTTCTTGAGAGATGCCTCCGACTTCACTATCGACTAATTTACTATTTCGAATAGCGTCGATTAAAGTTGTTTTGCCATGATCAACGTGTCCCATGATTGTGACTACAGGAGGCCGTGGTTTCAATTTGCTCGGATCATCATTAATTTCAATGTTTTCAAAATTTTCCGCTGCCACCATGACTTTTTTCTGAAAATCAAAGCCAAATTGCAAACAGACAAGACCAATTAGTTCATCATCAAGAATCGTGTTGATCGTAATCATCTTGCCTTGGAGGAATAAGAACTTAATAATTTCCGACACAGAGACATCTATACTCTTGGCTAATTCAGCTGCGCTAATGGCGCCAGTATAGATAAAAACACCTCCGTGGACTTTAGTTTTCACTTTATCAAGGCGAACCTTGGTGGAAACATTTGCCTCCCGATTTGGACGATTATCCTTTCGATAAAACGTTTTGCGTTTTTTTGCCATATCAACACCTTCTTTCTTTTGTGATAAGTTAACTTATCATCATAATTTAATACTTTGTCAGCAATTAATAATTAATTACCGCTGTCACTGTAATATTCATCATACTCGTCATAATCGACATCTTCTTCTGATGAATCGCGATTTTCTTTTTCTTCTTCTTCCATCGCTTTAAGTTCTTCTTCCGTATAGATGGACATTCTTTGTGAAGGATCAATAGTGCTAGAAAGTTTTTCAGAATCTTCTTCATTATCGTCTTTCTTGCTGTTTTTCCGCCAATTCTTCTTATAGTTACTGGCCTTTTTATCGGAAGCCTCCAAAGTCTTTTCTAAATCAGAAAGAGTTGTGGTTGTTTTAACTGTTCGTACTTCTTCCACCACTTCAGGAGTCACTTCTTCCTTGATAGGAGCGGGAGCGACCACATTTTCTGGAACAACTGTCGGTTGCTCTTCTTCTACCACTTCCACTTGAGGAGCG
>JBAYDQ010000084.1:0-3322 GCA_041668145.1 Bacilli bacterium
ATGCAAGAAAATTACAATATCATTAAAAATGAAATTCTCTCTTATGGTGTGAAATCTCGTGTTTCTTCTTCTGGTGATACTTTCCGCTTACATCGCAAGACATATGTTAAATTAACGATCGCGGGGAAGAGTTTAAAACTGTATTTTGCTCTTAATCCTGATGATTACAAAGATTCAACGATTCCTGTCCAAGATGCCAGTGACAAAGCTATCTATGCCGAAATACCGCTTATCTTTAAAGTTAAATCAGCCTTGTCGATGAAACGATGCAAAGAATTGATTCAAACTGTCATGGACACTGATAGTCTAGAGCAAGGCGAAGTTGGCGCTGTTAATTGGGTTAAAGAATTAAAAGCCGAAGCCAAAGACAAAGCCAAAAAAGACCAAGACGAAGACGAAGATTAAAATTACTCTTTATTAAATTAGCCGTTAATCAACGGCTTTTTTATTATTTATCAATATAATTGCACGTATGATGCGCATATACTCTTTGCGCGCTAATTCATAATATGATAACATTTATTACTGAGCAAATCGTTCGGAAGGGATGTGGTCATCTAATGGATGTGCCTCTGTCGTGGCTTATTATTGGTCTTTGCGTTTTAGGTAGCTTCTTTTTTTCTGCTAGTGAAACAGCGTTATCGTGCTGTAATCGCTTCAAAATTCAAGTCAAGGCGGATGATGGAAGCAAAACTGCTAAGCTACTTTTAAAAGTATGTAACCGGTTTGATCGTGCTCTAACGGTCATTCTTATCGGTAATAATATTGTTGCTATTGCTGCTTCGACTGTTTCGACAGTTCTTTTTGTGCAGTTAATTTTTCCAAACTTTGAGCCGACTGTCGTTTCTTTGATTTCTTCGATTTGCATGACTTTTATCTTCTATATTTTAGGCGATACGCTTCCTAAAACTATCGCTCGGGCCATTCCTGATACATTTTCTTATCTAATGGTTTACCCCATTTATTTTTTGATGATTATTCTCTATCCCATCGCTATTATCTTTGAGTTATTGACGAAGAGCATGACTCGTCTTTTTAAAGTTAAAGATGATGAGCAGTTCACCGAAGAAGATTTTGAAACAGCGGTGGAAAAAGTTACTGATGAAGGTGTTCTTGATGAAGAGCAAACTGAAATCATTCAATCAGCATTAGAATTTATTGATACCAATGTCAAAGAAGTTCTCACTCCTCGCGACAAAATCTTTGCTCTCGACATCACCAATTTAACTCATGAGAAATTGAAAGAAATTCTATTGAACACCAATTATTCTCGCATTCCTATTTACGAGGGATCTTTTGATAATATTATTGGCATTCTACTAGTGAAGACATATTTCAAAGAAATGACGAGTGACTCTCAAGTTTCGATTCGTCATCTTTTAACAAAACCCTATTTCGTGACAAGTAGCATTATGATTGATGATCTTTTTAATGGTTTTAAAAAACACCATAGTCATATCGCCATTGTTAAAGACAATAAGCAAAATATTATCGGGATGGTGACGATGGAAGACGTCTTAGAAGAATTAGTCAGCGACATTAGCGAGCCATCAGTGCCTAAGGAGAAGAAATAATATGCATTGGTATTATTATCTAATCGTTGGCATTTGTTGCTTATTTAGCGCCTTCTTTTCAAGCGCTGATATTATTTATGGAATGGTCGATCAAGATCGTCTTGAGAGAGCGATTAAGAGTGGCAAAAAAGTCAAACGTGCCAAACTAGCTCTCAAGATTGCTCAGAATTATGAATTTTCCATCTCATCCATCTTATTTGGCAATAATGTCGTTAATATTTTAGCATCTTCCATCGTGACTTTAATCGGTGTCAGCATTGGCGGACCAAACAATAGTGATCTTGGAGCGTTAATCGCGGCGATTATATTTACGACTATTCTCGTCATTTTCTGCGAGTTTTTTCCGAAAGCTATCGGCAAGAGGTTTAACTTTTCGCTCGCTCTTGTTTACGCTTATCCGCTTTCCTTTTTCATGTATTTAACTTTCATTATCGTTTGGCCTATTTCAAAACTTTTTGTGGCTATCGGCAAACTATTTCGCAAAAAATCAAAGGAAGAAGACCGCATTGACGAAGATGTTTTAACAGAAATGGTCGACACGATCGAAGAGAATGGTGGATTAGAAAAAGATGAAGCTGAATTAGTGAGATCGGCGATTGACCTCAACGATATTGAAGCTTATGAAATCATGACTCCTCGCGTGGATGTTTTTGCTATCGATGTCGAAGACGATATCAATGAAATTCTAAAGGAAGGGGAAATCTTCAAACATTCTCGTATTCCTATCTATGAAGACACCATTGATAATATTGTTGGCATTCTTCCCATTAAAGCTCTCTTAAAAGCCTATTTAAAAGGGCATTCGATTGATATTAGAAGTTTATGTTATGATCCTTTGTTTATTCCTCGCAATCATCAAGTAATGGATTTATTGGGAGAATTTAAAGCTTCCAAGATTCACATCGCCATTATCAAAGATGAATATGGTGGAACCGAAGGTATCGTGACCATGGAAGATATATTAGAAGAAATTGTGGGCGACATCTTTGATGAAACCGATGCTATTGAAGAAGAATTTGTCGATGAAGGACATGGTAAATACATCGTTGATGGCGCCATGAACATTGATGATTTCTTTGAATTAATTGATTTCAATGAGGAATACGAAACTGATTATTCGACAGTTTCAGGATTATGTCAGGACGTTCTTGATCGTTTTGCTAAAGTTGGTGACACTTTTGATTTCTTTCATTATGTCTTTATTGTTTTGGAAGCCGATCAATATACCGCTAAGAAAATTATGGTTGTCGATAACGCGTACGAAGCAAAAGAAAATCGAGATGAAGATTAATGAAACGTCTTAATCAATATATTGACAACGAACTGACAAATATCAAAGGTCAGAAGATTATTGTCACAGGAGCAAATAGCGGCATTGGTTTTTCAATCTGTGATGTTTTACTTTCAAAACAAGCTCATCTCGTCATGGCTTGCCGAGATAAAAATCGCGGTATGGAAGCTCGTCTCGCTTTACAAAAGCGTCATCCTTTGCAAAAAATCGAGATTATTTTCTATGATCAGTCGTCGCTTCTTTCGATCAAAAATTTCGTTGATTTATTGACTAATCAACACAGTGATTTCTCCGCTCTTATTTTAAATGCTGGAGTATTTCGTCCACAACAATCTTCGCTTTTTGAAAACGACATTCCATTAACAATCGGCACTAATTTTTTAGGGCCGCTTTATATCATTGATCTATTGCAACCATTCCTCCAACAAGTTCAAAGTGAAAAACGTATCATCCTTCA
>JBAYDQ010000085.1:0-3301 GCA_041668145.1 Bacilli bacterium
CTTGATATTGTTATTATCGTTAGAAAAACTTTTTTAGATAACGACTTTCAAATTAACAAATCACTTTTAAGTGAACTAGTACTTGTACAGATTGGAAAAAACGAATGAAAAAAAGTTTGAAATTTGGTTTAGGCGGTCTCGCTCTAGCGGCTGGGATTTTTGCCTTGACAAGTTGCACCAGCTCCTTCTGTTCTGTGACCGATAAAGCTCACATCCTTTATTTATTTGACTATGGTGTCACAAGTTATTCTCTTGATAGCACTGCTGAAACAGAAGCTTTAACAGTTACGATTGATGGAGTTACCTACTCAACCAATTTATATACCACAGCAAGTTTTGATGAAATAAATGATGAATCAAACGCTAAATACATTAATAAAATTAATAACGCGGCCGAAGATGCTTATATCCGCACGCCTTCGTTATCTTATTTTAAAACTTTTGATCAAGTTGTTTTGAATCACATTTTTGAAGTTGCGATTGAAGATAACGATGCCTTAATTGGCTCAGATATTACAATTGATACCACTTCACACATGATAACTTTTGTGGATGAAGGCGCTCTTTTGTGTCCCGCTAATCAGTATGATGATTATTCAAATAACAAAGGTCTTCTCGATAAATATGGATATATCAAATATGATGATTTAATCAATGAAGACAAGACTTTGTGGTCTAATTGGAATTTATACAATCAAGAAGTTAGAAATTCCGGAATCAGTGTCGATGAAACTGCTTCGAGTGACTATGTATCCTTTTATAAAAAGAAGATGAATAGTTATATCTCCTCATATCGCTCATGTTTAGCAGTTAATACTGGAGATTATGGTGCCTATGGTGTGCATTCTTTGCCAGCTCAAATTGAAGGAAAAGCTTGGACTGATTGGTACGGTCTTTTAGAATTTCTCTTTGTCTGGCCAATCGGAGCTCTTGTTGATTTCCTCGCTGTCTCATTCTCAGCGATTGGTAGTGGATGGGCTGAAATTCTCGCTATTTTGGTGGTGACGTTTATCGTTCGTTCATTAATGCTTTTTGTGACATTTAAGCAACAAAAATCGACGACAGTCATGACAGAACTACAACCTGAGATTGCCAAAATTCAAAGTAAATATCCTAACGCTAATACCAATAAAATGGAAAAGCAAAGGCTAAGCGAAGAAACAGCGCGTCTCTATAAAAAACATAAGATTAATCCTTTAACATCTATTCTTGTCATGCTCATTCAATTCCCAGTGTTTATCTGTGTTTGGGGAGCTATGCAAGGAGCGGCTTGCCTCTCTTCTGGCGAATTCCTTGGACTAAGACTTAGCGATTCAATCGGATCGACTATTCTTCAAGCGTCAAGCTGGACCGCTGCTGGAGGATTTGGTGGATTAACAGCTGCGATTCTCTTCGTATTGATGGCGGCTGCACAAACTGTGGCAATGCTCTTACCTCGTTGGTTACAAAAACGAAAAACAAAGAAGGTTGCTAAATTAGGACGAAATCCTGCTCAAGCAAGTCAAGATAACAAAATGAAATGGTTTACCTATATTATGCTTGGCTTTATTGTTCTCATGGGTCTCTCTCTTGCTTCAGGCATGGGTGTTTATTGGTTATTCGGAGCTTTATTCTCTGTCGCTCAATCATTTGTCACTCAAAGTATTGTTAATAAAAAAGATAAAAAAAGAAGGTAATATATATGAAAGAATATCAAGGAAAGACAGCGGAAGAAGCTCTTAGCAACGCCGCTGAAGAATTAAAAGTACCTGTCGATCAACTTATTTATATCGTCAGTGACAAGAAAAAAGGACTTTTCTCTAAGAAAATTGTCGTCGAAATCTATGAAATATCTGATGTTATTAAATATGCTGAAGATTATCTTTTAGAAGTAATTGATAATTTAGAAATTGAATCTGCTGTTCAATCAACGATTGACAACGATATTATTCGCATCACGATTGATTCAGCTCATAATCCTGTTTTAATTGGGAAAAATGGTCGGACATTACAATCTCTTAATGAATTAGTTAAACTCGCTGTTTCCAATCATTTCCATCGTCGTTTTAGAATTCTCCTCGACATTAATGGCTATAAGGACAGCAAATATGTGCGTTTAGCTCGCATTGCTCGTCACGCCGCTCGTGAAGTGCAGAGATCCCATGATACTTACACATTTGATCCAATGCCAGCTGATGAGCGAAGAGCCGTTCATAACGCTTGTAGCGGCTTATCAAACATTCGAACTGAATCAGTTGGTGAGGGCACTCATCGTCAAGTTCAAATCATCTACGTTGAATAGTAATGAGCACCCTTTGGGTGCTTTTTACACAATAACAAGGAATAAATATAATATGTTTGAAACCATTGTAGCGCTTGCCACGCCACCTCTAAAATCAGCTTTAGCCATTATCCGTTTGTCGGGTGATGATTGTTTTAATGTTGTTTCTCATTTCTTTAGTCTTAGTCTCAATGACGTTCAAAAGAAAACTTTATTTTATGGTTCTGTTAAAGATGGTGATGAAAAAATTGATGATGTCATACTTGCGGCTTATAAAGGCCCTAAAAGTTTTACAGGTGAAGATTCTGTTGAAATCACTTGTCATGGATCTATGCTTATTGCTAATCAAATCATTTCGCTTAGTTTGAAGTACGGCGCTCGTCTTGCTACACATGGCGAATTTTCATCGAGAGCTTTTTTACATAATAAAATTGATCTAATTCAAGCTGAATCAATTAACGATGTCATTAATGCCACGACAAAAGAAGCAAAAAAACTTTCGCTTCTTTCTTTAGATGGAGAAGTTTCGAAGTTGATTTTTCCTATAAAAGAAAAGATTGCTGATATTCTTTCATTAATTGAAGTTAACATTGATTTTCCTGAATATGAGGATATTGAGGTTGCAAACAAAGAGAAAGTCGTTTTAACTGTTGATCAAATTGTGAATTCTCTTGATAAATTAATATCTGATGGACTAAAAGCCAAAGTTATTAAAGATGGTGTCAAAGTAGCTATTGTCGGAAAACCAAACGTTGGGAAATCTTCCCTACTAAACGCATTGATTGGCGAAGAAAAAGCCATTGTAACTGATATTGCTGGAACAACGCGAGACATCGTCGAAGGTGACATCAATTTAAAAGGTGTTGTTCTTCACCTTCTTGACACAGCTGGAATTCGCCAAGTTAATGATAAAATTGAGTCAATTGGCGTTGAAAAAGCTAGAAAAACAATTACCCAAGCTGAATTAATTATCGTGGTTCTTGACGCCAGTGAAGAATTAAGTTCTGAAGATCAGGAAATATTAAAGATAACCGAAAACAC
>JBAYDQ010000086.1:0-3267 GCA_041668145.1 Bacilli bacterium
CCACGAATCCCTTTTCATCAAGGAAGCTTTGGATACTTCTAATAATTTTTGGCCTCATGAAAGCCACTTTTTTAGCGTCATCATTAACAATTAAATCTACATAACGACGGCGACTTCTTTCTTCAATGTCGGTTAACCCATGAAATTTTTCGGGGAGAGGATGGAGGCACTTGGTTAAATGAACAAATTTTTCAGCGCGAATGGTCAGTTCCCCAGTTCTTGTCATCATGACTCGTCCTTTAATTCCGACGATATCGCCAAGATCTGCTAAACGAAAAACATCATAAGATTTGGCGCCGATAACATCGATACCAATATAAGCTTGTATATTCCCTGTTTTATCAGCGATGTTGATGAAAGATGCTTTGCCCATCCGACGAATTGCCATAATACGACCCGCGACTGAAACAACTAATTGCAGTTTATCAATGGCGGCCGCCGATTTTTTGCCACATTGCTGACGAATATCGCTAACATGATGGGTCACTTTATAAGATTGACCAAAAGGATCAACGCCAAATTCTTTATATTTGGCTAATTTTTCTCTTCTGACTTGCTCTTGATCATTTAGTTCTTTTATTTCCATAAATTTGCTCAACTTTCGCTTTAAATAGTATAAGTTATACTTTGACAATTATAATAGTCAAAATTGAATTGTTTTCAAAATTTGATCGAGAGAATTTCGATCCACTAATTCGGTAGCAAGACGAATCTTGATACTTTTAGCACCTGGAAAACCATTGAAAAATTTCGGAGCAATGCTTCGATATATTCTCATCGCTCGCGTTTCGCCGAGCGAAGCAATTAAGAAATCACCAAGTTTTTGACACCATTCTATTTGCTGAGAAATGCTTGGATTGTCTAATCTTTCACCTGTTTTAAAATAATGATTTATCTGAGTGATTAAGAAGGGGTTGCCCATTCCTCCTCTGGCCACCATAACAGCATCTGCACTTGTGATAGATAGGGCATTAATAGCGTCGTCAAGAGTGTAGATATTTCCTGATACAATTAAGGGAACGCTCATCTTTTCTCGCAAGTGAGATAAAAGCTCAAAATGAGGGGTTCCATAATATAGTTCATTTCGTGTTCGAGCATGAATCGCGACAGCATCAACTCCAGCCTTTTCTAGCTCCGAAATGACGTCGAGATAATTAACCGACTTTTCATCCCATCCCAAACGAATTTTGGCAGTGATAGGAAGTGTGGTAACGGCTTTTAATTCGCGGATAATAGCACCGCATAATTGAGGATTTTTTAAGAGGGCAGAACCCGCTCCTGTCTTCGTTACTTTCGGAACAGGACATCCCATATTGATATCAAAAAAAGCAATATTTGGGTTGATTTTTAAAGCGATTTCAGCGGCTTTTGCGATATTACTCGGGTCGATTCCAAATAATTGAACACCTGTTGGAACATTCGTTTTATTAAAACTAACATATTCTTTTGTCTCTAGGTTTTGATAGATGAGCCCCATATCAGAAACCATTTCTGAAACGCAGATATCAACGCCGAAAGAATTCATAAAATTACGATAACCTACTGATGTAATACCAGCCATCGGTGCTAAGACAACTTTTCCGTCAATGTTTAGATCTTTTAATTTCCACATAATGAAAAGAGAGGATGACCTCTCTTATTCTCCTTTTGATTCGCCGTTTTCGATATCATTAACGGCAGCTGATTCGACAGGAGCGTCGACAACAGGCTGAGGGTCACTGATATTTGGCACATTTATAATGGGAGTAGCAGTTGGCTTCTCATCTCGTTTCAAATGTCGATGTACTAATAAATAGTCAATTTCTTCGGCGGTAATCTGTTCATGTTCAAGAAGTGTTTTGGCAATGAGTTCAACATCCTCTTTATACTTTGTAATATATAATTTAGCTTGTGCATGCGATTCATCAATAATCTTTCGAATTTCTGCATCAATCTTCGTCGCCGTTTCATGAGAGAAGTTCTTTTGTGAACTTGTATAATCACGTCCTAAGAATACGGAACCAGCATCTCGTTCATATTGAATAGGTCCTAAGGAAGACATACCTAATTCAGTTACCATCATACGAGCGATTTGAGTGGCCATTTCAATATCATTTTGCGCACCCGTTGAAACATCATCGAAGAAAATTTCTTCGCTTGATCTGCCACCAAGATAACCAATAATACGCGCTTCTAATTCTTTCTTAGTCAATAAGAACCGATCTTCTTCCGGAGTCATTCTGACATGGCCACCTGTATTGCCACGAGGAATAATCGTAATTTTTTGAACCTTATCACTGTGCGGGCATTTCAAACCGATAATGGCATGTCCAGCTTCATGATACGCTACGATATCGCGTTCGTGATTATTTAAAGAACGCGATGATTTGGCTGGTCCAGCAATGCGACGGTCAATTGCTTCATCAATATCATCAATGGTAACAGCATCTTTATTTCTTCTGACAGCCAAGATAGCGGCTTCGTTCATAATGTTTTCAATATCAGCACCAGAGAAACCAACTGTTCTTTTGGCAAGAGCATTAAAATTAACATCAGGACCAATTTTTTTATTGCGAGAATGGACTTTAAAAATATCTTCTCTCCCTTGACGATCAGGAAGTGAAACAGTGATTTTGCGATCGAAACGACCTGCTCTTAATAAGGCTGGATCTAAGACGTCATCGCGGTTAGTAGCAGCAATAACGATAATGCCTGAGTTATCAGAGAATCCATCCATCTCTACGAGTAATTGATTAAGGGTTTGTTCACGTTCATCGTTTCCGCCACCTAAACCAGCGCCTCTTTGTCTGCCAACAGCATCGATTTCATCGATAAATACTAAACATGGGGCGTTTTCTTTGGCAACTCGGAACATGTCTCTAACACGTCCAGCGCCAACGCCAACAAACATTTCGACAAAGTCGGAACCGGAAATGGAATAGAATGGAACGCCCGCTTCGCCAGCAACTGCTTTAGCTAAGAGTGTTTTTCCACATCCTGGAGGCCCCACTAATAGAATTCCTCTTGGCAATTTTGCTCCAAATTTGGAGAATTTTTTTGGCTCTTTCAAATAGTCGACGATTTCTTTCATTTCGACTTTTTCTTCTTCTGCTCCAGCAACATCAGAAAATTTAACTTTGCTTGATGTTTCACGACGAGCGCGAGATTTATTGAATTCTAATGCTTTATTGTTAGCTCCAGAAATTGAACCAGACATTCTTGTTAACAAGAAAATAACCAAAATAGCACTACCACCTAACATGATTAAGGTTGGTCCCCACACATCCC
>JBAYDQ010000087.1:0-3260 GCA_041668145.1 Bacilli bacterium
ATTAAAAGGGTTGAGCATTTCAACATCTCCACTAGAAAAAGAATTCATGGTTGTCTGTTCAATTTTCTTCTTTGAAACAAAGTATAGCGAAGCAATATTTTCAATCTTCTTTGACATCGTTTTAAAATAGGCATGAGGTGAACAAATCATATTTTCCTCCCTATTAACTTTGTTATCCTTTTTTCGGGAAATAATTGTAAAAAAGATTAAAAAAATAAAAAAGTTCGTCTTTTACCGCTTTTTAATGCTTTCAATTAATGAATTTTATATAATGTCTCCATGATTGTTTTAGCCGGCGCCAGTGCCAGTGGAAAAACGGAAGTTGCCAAAACTTTAGCGAGAAAATACGGCATTACCAAAATGATTACTACCACGACGCGAAATATGCGTGTTGGAGAAATCAATGGTCGTGATTATTTTTTCGTTACAAAAGACGAATTTGAACAAATGTTACGCGATGATCGCTTTGTTGAGCACACTATTTATAACGATAATTTCTATGGTTCAACTAAAGATCAAATTGCCTCTAACCGCTGCGTTGTTATTGATCCAGCTGGATTGAGAGCATATATTGCTTTAAACGATTCCAACATTGTCACATTCTTTCTTGATTCCACCGAGGACACTCGTTATGAGAGAATGATTGCGCGCGGTGATCAAAATGATTTAGCCAAAAAAAGACTTCATCACGACCGCACTGCTTTTGCCAAAGAAAATATTCCACCCGTCGACTTTCATATTGATTCGGAAACGCAGACCGTGGAACAAGTCGCGGATGAAATAAAACAGATTTACGAAAGAGAAATCGCTATTCGTCAATTAAATAAATAAGCGTATCGATATCTTGTTTGAGGATTAAGGTAGACGAGGCAATGATAGCCATCGTCTTTTTCTTTATATGAAACGACATAATTATCAGCCATAAAACGATAGAAATCGTCTTGATAAGGGAAAATAACTTCGCATTTTTCCCAGCCAAAAGCTATAAACGAAGAGATAAATTGTAAGATTTCGATGATGCTCTCATCATCTTCGGTAAGACAAGTATATATCTCGTTTCCGTTTGGTAAAGAAGTCGGACGATTGGTCACTTTATCAAATTTATTCAGTAAATAAAGAAGAGGAATATCCTTACAACCAATTTGGGCTAAAACGTCATTTGTCGTTTTAATGTGTTCTCGATATTCAGGACTGGAAAAATCAACGACTTCCACAATCAAATCAGCTTCCACAATTTCTTCTAAAGTGGAGCGGAAAGCATCCACTAAGCAGACAGGTAAATGAGAGATAAAGCCCACTGTATCCGTGATAAAAAAAGCCGGATAACCGAAGATGCTGATATAACGAGTGGCAGTTTCGAGGGTGGCGAACACATCATCTTTGACATAAACATTTTTATTTGGATGGGAACCTTGATACTTAATAAGTGCATTGATAAGAGTAGATTTTCCCGCATTAGTGTAACCTACTACTGCAATTTTTGGAGCGATTAATTTATTTCTTTGCTTTCGCGAAGTGCGACGGGATAATTTTATGCTTTCAAGTTCCTTCTTTTTGAGAAAAATTTTTCTTTCAATCTGGCGCTTGCTTAATTCAATTTCCTTTTCACCTTCGCCTTTATTTTTGCCGCTTCCTGAGGTCACTTGTGAATAGTTAGCAAAACTGTTGATAAGTTGATTGGATGTATATTCTAATTTAGCAATTTCAACTTGTAGAATCGCTTCTTTACTTTTAGCATTTAATTCAAAAATTCTTAATATGATCAACGTTCGATCAAAAACAGGAATACCGATAATTTGTTCGAGGCTTCGTTTTTGCAAAGCTGAAATATCATCATTGACAATTAGACAATCAAATTTTGGAAATTCAGAAGCGTTTTGAAGACTATTTTGGTAAAATTCTCTTATTTCATAGAGTTTACCTTTTCCAAAATAAGTTACGCTATCATTTTTATCACTCTTTTGTGAAAAGACATGACTGACGGTAAAACCAGCGGCATTTATTAAAAGAGTAAATTCTTCCAAAGAAGAGGCATTTGCGGTAGGAGAGGGATTATGTAGTATAGCTCCAATCATATTAATTGCCTTTCAGAGATTCAATAATCTCAAGACCATCAATCACCATTCGATAATCAACACGCTTCAATTTGAAACGCGCATAATGCGGATAGCCATTGACGGCCAACAAACCATGGGGACGATAATAACTACCATTAGCGATTTTCTGTGTTGCTAACCAGCATGCCGAAAGAGATGCTTTGATATTTGAATGTGTAAAAATAGATAGAAAACCGCTCGCAACAATTTTAAACCACTTATTATAATTTCGTATTATTTGCGTATTGCTGATTCCAGGCTCCGCTAAAAGATATTTGACATAGGGATTATGACAAGAGGAAGAATAGAAGTAGAATATTTGAGCGATGCCTAATTTAGAAATATTATATTGTTTAATCAAACTTTGTTTAGTGTCTAAAAAGGATTTTTCTTTATTACGATACCTATTAATTTGATAAGCTAATGAGCCTTGAAGAATAATGCGCTTTTCACTTTGAACCTGGTGGAGGAATGGTTGCAATAGATCAATGATATAAAGCGGCCCTAAAAAATTAGTGCCGATTGTTAATGGAATGTCGTTTTCAAACAGTAAAGATTGTTTTGGACGAAATACTCCAGCGTTGAGAATAAGAGCGGAGAAATCACTGTGTTGATTAATTAATAAATCAACGAAATTCTTAATTGAAAGAAGCGACGATTGGTCATAAAAAATAATCTCTATTTTTTGCAAAGGATGACGCTTTTGTAAAGCAAGACGAGCTTCCATGCCACGGTTCTTATCTCGACAAGCCATAACGAGATAAGCTTGTTTTGAAAGTAAGACATCGCATATCGAAAAACCAATGCCACTATTTGCTCCTGTGACAATAATCTTCTGACCTTTGATATTTGTCAATTCGTTGTCAATATACTGATTAAGGCGTTTCATTAATCCTCATCTCGATTTTCTTTTGCTTCGTACTCGTTATCGACAACCATAATCTTCTTAGCGGTATATTGATCGGCTTCCAAAACAATAAAGACATAATGGAAAAAATCAAAAGTGTCGCCAACTTTAGCAAAACGATCAAGAATATCCTGACATAATCCCGACTCAGTCGAATAGTCAGTTTCGTATTCCTCATTGAAATCAATCAACTCAAAGAAATCATCGATGTTCATGGCTCCATCGACGATGTATTTACCATGTCCTTCATCGACAAA
>JBAYDQ010000088.1:0-3228 GCA_041668145.1 Bacilli bacterium
CAAATAATTTGAATTCATCTTTTGCGAGCATGCGTCAATGTATTACACGACTTCAATATGGATACGTTGTGGCGATGTTTCCTGAAGGCCATATCAATTTTTCTAATCAACCAGAGATTAAAGAATTTCAAAGTGGCTCTGTCTTTATGGCTGTGCAAGCCAAAAGTGTTATTATTCCATGTTTTTTATATCGCCATAAAGGAAAATTTCATCGTTTTCATCTCTATATTGGTGAGCCATTCAATCCTTATGACTATTTTACGGGTCCTATCAATGTCGAAAATATGCAACTCGTCACTCAAGAACTACATAATGTTGAACTTAGAATGCAAAAGGAATATCTAGAGAAAGTGAGCAAAAAATAAATGGCTTTTTTAGATATTTATGTGGCTAAGTATCCTTTTGAAGGCGACGAGAAGATCTTTTGTCAAAAACGTTTGGATGAAATAAAGAAATGCCATAACGAAGATGTGAAAAAACAAAAATTTTATGTCTGGAAACTTCTAGAATTTGCTTTGCAAAATAGTTTATCTCTCGATATGAACAGCCTTAATTTTATAAAAAACGAGAATGGCAAATGGATCGTTGACGAATGTTATTTTTCTTTATCTCACAGTGGAAATCTTGTTGCTGTGGCCCTCAGCGATTCACCAGTAGGAATCGATATTCAAAAACATGTCTTATTAAAAATAACACCGAAATTATTAGAGCTTGTTCTTTCGAAAGAAGAAATAAAAAAGTATCCCCATATCGATAACGATAAATTATTAGAAATGTGGTCCATTAAAGAATGTGCTTTCAAAATGAGCGAAGAAAAAACCTTTATTCCTCGTCATTTTATGACCGATGAATTTTCTCATCAAAAATCTTTGAACATCACTTGCCAAGATGAGTTATACAAACTTTCATTTGTATGTGATAACATTTCTTATGTTGAATATTATTATTCATTAAATGGAGGTTTATTATGCCAAACAAAAAATTTGTAATTCTCTCTGACTCAGCTTTAGATTTAACTAAAAATGATCGTGAAAAATACGATATCGAGTTCCCTATTCTCGGAACAGTTGTTTATCCCGACGGAAGCGTAAGAGACGCTGATGTTGATTGGGTTAATATTAAGCCGGAAGAATTTTATCGTCTCTTAAGCAATAAGAAAAATACTTTTAAAACCTCATTTCCTAACCCTTATATTGTCGCCTTAGCAGTAGAAAAATATTTTCAGCAAGGTTTAGATGTTCTTGCGGTTACCTTATCGGGCGGCATGTCAGGAGCTTATCATGCTTTTGTCAGTGCGGCCGAAGAATTAAAAGAAAAATATCCTGATCGTAAATTATTAGTTGTCGACAGCCAAAGATACAGTATTGCGGTTGGCTTATTAGCTGTCTATGCTTCCCAATTACGAGCAGAAGGCAAAAGTATTGATGAGACATACCAGTGGTTGCAAAAAGAAAAGATGGGGCTTCATCAAATGGGAATCCTCGATGATTTATTCTTTCTTTATCGCAGCGGAAGAATTAAGAAAATCGCCGCTGTCGCCGGTTCGATGATCGGCATTAAACCGATGGCTGATTTTTCTAATGAAACTGGTCGTCCTTGCGTATTAGGCAAAGGACGTGGCTATCAAAAATCTTATAAATTAATTGAACAATATGTCGATGCCACGATTGGTGATCCAAAAGGAAAAATTTTCGCGGTGGTAAATTCTAATCGCCCCGAACAAGCTGAGAGAATCAAAAAGATTATCATAGATAAATATCATCCTGCCATCATCTTGACCAATAGTATGGGTGAGATCTGCAGTGTCAACGCCGGACCAGGATTAGCGGCGGTCTTCTATTTAGGCCAACCGATTAGCAAAGACTGTGTTGAAGAGCAAAAACTCTTTCAAGAGTTGTTAACTAAATAAAATCTATCTTTTTTACAACAAATATGGAGTGGTATTGGATATTATTAATTGTTCTTGGATCAGTGCTAGTTTTTGCTTTGCTTTCTGGTCTTATTTTAACTTTTTTGACTGCCTATATCATCTTCACTAAACAATTGGTTCGGACCTCAAAAGAGAAGTGGAATCGTTCGTGCTCTGCTCCTGAAAACGCCGAGCAAATGGAAATGTGGAATGCCTCTTTAGCTTGGGCGGAAAAAGAGAAAAAATATAAAGAAGATGTTCACATCATCAATGATGGATTGAATCTTTATGGTGAGTTTTATAATTACGGAAGTAATAAAACAGTTATCATTCTACCTGGAAGATGTGAAAGTCTTGGCTATAGTTATTACTACGCTGAGCCATATCATCAATTAGGAATTAATGTTTTAGTCGTGGACGCTCGCGCCCACGGATGGAGCGATGGAAAATATAATACGGCGGGCATTTTTGAGAGTAGCGATGTCCTAGCGTGGCTTAGTTTTCTTTATAAAGAAAAGAAACAAGATTCAATCTATGCTCACTGTATTTGCATCGGTGGAGCAGCGGCCCTCATTGCGGCGGTTAGCAATCAAGCACCAAGTTATTTTAAAGGCATTGTTTTTGACGGTTTGTTCTATAGTTTTAAGGAAGTATTCGCTAATCATCAGGTGGCCTTAGGCCATGGATTATTTCCCGTTTTCTATCAAATCTGGTTTTGGTTTAGACTCAAAACAGGTGTTTCCATCAATAAATCGTTTCCTTATTTATACCTTCCTAAATTAAAGATACCCGCTGTATTCTTCTATGGAAAAAAAGATATTTATTCTTTGCCAGAACGGAGTCAACTACTCTATGACTCATGTGGCAGTCAAGACAAATCGATTGTTTGGTTTCCTAACGGAGCTCATAGTCATATTCGCTTAAACAATTTAAAAGAATACGATCAAGCCATTGTCGATTTCTTTAAAAAATATTAATCTACATCTGATTTTTTAGGTAGGGAAGCAATCGCTCCCTTTTTTGTAACAGTCAAAGCGCTGCATCGAGTGGCGAATTTCATCGCCTCTATAATATTTTGATCATTGCTCAGTGAATACGCAAAAGCCCCGAGATAACTATCACCTGCTGCGGTAGTGTCCACAGCGTTAACTTTAAGAGCTTCAACAAAGAAACCGCCATCACTATTAGCGATAAATGATCCTTTTTCTCCGAGAGTAACAATGACATTACTCATACCCATTTTTAACAGTTCATGAGCCTTTTGTTCACTATTCATCTGCTCGTTTTTTATATAGCCATCTAATTCATGTTCATTCGGA
>JBAYDQ010000089.1:0-3165 GCA_041668145.1 Bacilli bacterium
GAATTTCGTCATGTCTGGTTTGCTTACGAAAAAGAAAATTGGATCCTTAAGGATGTTTCCTTCATTGTCGAACCAAGACAAACAGTAGCGTTTGTCGGAGCGACAGGAGCTGGTAAAACGACAATTCTCGGCTTGATTGTCCGCAATTTTGAAATCCAAAAAGGACAAATTCTTATCGATGATATCGATATCAAAGATATCAAAGTCAAATCATTGCGAAGACACATTGGTCAAATGTTGCAAGATGTTTTCTTATTCTCTGGGACAATGCGTGACAATATTACACTACATGATGATAAATACACTAATGATGAAATCATGGCGGCTTGTCGATATGTCAACGCGGATAGTTTCATTGAAAAAAGCACAAAAGGTCTCGATGAACTCGTCATTGAAAGAGGTGAAAATTATTCGCAAGGTCAACGTCAATTGATCTCCTTTGCTCGCACCGTTTTAAGCCAACCACAGATTCTCATTTTAGATGAAGCGACCGCTAACATTGATACTGAAACCGAAGTTCTCATCCAAGAATCACTCGAGAAAATGAAAAACATCGGCACAATGCTTATTGTTGCGCACCGTCTTTCCACAATTCAAAAAGCTGATCAAATTATCGTCCTTCAACATGGCGAAGTGATCGAAAAGGGCAATCATCAATCACTTTTGAAAAATAAAGGTTATTATTATAAACTCTATAAATTGCAGTTTGCCGAGAATTAAAAAGACATTTTGTCTTTCCTTTTATGTTTATCTTCTTATTTCTTTAAATAATAAAGAAAAGTCTATATGATATACGTATAAGATTATGGCAGCAGAAGTTAAGACTATTCCTATCAATGGTGGCTATCCTCTTCATACTTTCGAAGATGTCGAGGCTATTTATCAAAACTATATCTCTTCGCCCGAAGATCG
The DNA here is from genome assembly GCA_041668145.1 of Bacilli bacterium. Taxonomy (GTDB): domain Bacteria; phylum Bacillota_I; class Bacilli_A; order RFN20; family CAG-826; genus JAAYDH01. The sequence continues at coordinate 913 of JBAYDQ010000089.1, forward strand.
AAAGAAAATTCGCGAAGCTTATAATTTTATTATTGAAAAGCACAAAGACCAATTTCGTAAGAGTGGAGAACCCTATTTTCATCATCTTGTCGAAGTAGCGTACATTGTCGCTTCTTTGCAATGCGGACCAACGACGATTATCGCCGCTTTTTTGCACGATGTCGTGGAAGATACCGATGTGACAGTGGAAGAAATCGAAAAAATATGGGGTAGCGAAGTTGCTAAAATAGTCGACTCCTTAACCAAAATTCAAAGATTAAAACTTTCGAAGATGCATAGCGAAGAGTTTGAAGCTGAAGACCATCGAAAAATTTTCATCGGCATGGCCAAAGATATTCGTGTCATCATTATCAAACTCGCTGATCGTCTCCATAATTTAAGAACTCTTGAAGCTCTTTCGGATGAGCGTCAACAAGCGATTGCTCAAGAAACGATGGATGTCTTTGTTCCGATTGCTCACCGTTTAGGTCTTGATGTTTTGAAATCGGAAATGGAAGACCTCTGCTTAAAATATCTCGAACCAGAGAGATACTATGAAATCAAAAAGCTCTTATCAAATAAAGCCAAAACAATGGGTAAAACCTTGGAGGCCTTACGAAAGAGAATTGCTGATATTCTATTTGAGAATAATATTCCTTTTGATATCTCCGCACGAGTGAAATCAATTTATTCAATTTATACAAAAATGTATTTAAAAGGGCACCCTTTTGATGAGATATATGATATTCTCGCTTTGCGAATTATCACCGATACTGAGATGCGATGTTATGAAATCTTAGGTTTAATTCATAAGACATATAAACCTGTTCCGGGTCGTTTTAAGGATTATATCGCCATGCCCAAACCCAATATGTATCAATCTCTTCATACCACAATCGTCTCAGGTAATGGAAATTTTTATGAGATTCAAATTCGCACCAAAGAGATGGACGATATCGCTGAAATTGGTGTAGCGGCTCACTGGGCTTATAAAGAGAATACTGGCTATAGTTCTCGTAAAGAACAACAAGAAATTGAAGATAAATTGCATTGGTTTAGAGACTTTGTCTCCGTGACAAATGAAAATACCGAAGCTAACGCTAGCGACTATGTCAACAATCTGAGTCGCGATATTTTTGAGGCGAATGTTTATGTTTTTACTCCCAAAGGTAAAGTCATTGAACTACCTAATGGCAGTACCCCTGTTGATTTTGCTTATCGCATCCATACGAAAGTGGGCGACAGCACCACGGGAGCGTTGGTCAATGGAGTCATGGTGCCACTTAACACGATTTTAAAAACAGGTGACATGGTGGAGATTAAAACGAGCAAGAATTCTCCTGGCCCAAGCGAGGGATGGTTAAATTTTGTCCGCTCAGCACAAGCTAAGAGTTGCATTCGTAAATTTATTATCAAAAAGAACGCCGATGTCATGCGCGGTGAGAAAATTACTAAAGGTCGTCAATCTTGTCTCGATGCTTTCCGCGATCGTGGCATCGATGAGCCAGAGATGATGGAATATCTTGATAGTCCGAAAGTTTTGAATTATTTTCATTTCAATTCTGTCGATGATTTGTTTGTTGGCATCTCAGGGCGTAAGCCGGTTCCAAGCGCTATCTTTGATTTTCTTAAAATTAAACGTCCACCAGTCATCAATACGACCGGCCCTCGTCAAAAAATTGTTTCTTCGACTTGCCCTGTTTATTGTCGAGGAGGTGGAAGTCGCCTCGCTATCTCATTAGCCAATTGTTGCACGCCGATTCCGGGCGATGATATTGTTGGCTATATTACCAAAGGTAAAGGTATCACTGTTCATCGCCGGACATGTCCGAATGTCGCCAACGAAAAAGAACGACTAATCAATGTTTATTGGCGAAGTGATATTGAAGCCTCAACTTATCCAGTTGATGTCTTCATCGAAGCCAGTGATCGACCTAATTTGCTAGTCGATGTTCTCTCGACCTTGTCAATTGCCAAAGTCAGCACTTCTTCGGTTCATGCTTCGACTAACCCATCCAATTTTTCGGCGACGATTACCGCCACTTTACAAGTGAGCGATGCTAAACGATTAAATGATATATTCAATATCATTCAAAATATTCCTGGTGTCTACCGTGTGACGCGGATGATTCATTAGTTTTTTTAGAAAGGAAATAGATATGTATGGAAATTAATAATGTTAAAGGAACGCACGATATTTTTAGCGGCGAAGCTAATGCTTTTTCTCAAGTGGAAAGCATTATGAAAAGCATCGCTGAATTATTTGCCTTTTCC
>JBAYDQ010000090.1:0-3128 GCA_041668145.1 Bacilli bacterium
CCATGAGAATCAACTCTTTTTGTAAAGCTTGATTTTTGAGAACTTTGGCATAGGTCCAATCTTCTTTAAAACGCTTATCTTTTCGAAACATTCCACTTCCTGAACACGGAGCATCGAGAATGATTTTATCAAAAATATTTTTATATTTATGGTATATTTTAGAAAAATCGTTAGAAATGATAAGAACGTTGCCGAGTCCTAATCGCTCGACATTTTCCTTAATTGCCATCGCTCGATTGTGAGCGATATCATTGGCGACAATCAACCCTGTTCCGTCCATCAAAAAGGAAGCTTGAACAGTTTTTCCTCCTGGCGCTGCGCAGAGATCTAAAACGAGATCGCCGGTTTGAAAATCAAGAAGAGAAGAGACGACCATCGCGGAAGGCTCTTGCAAATAAAAGGCTCCTAATTCGTGTTCCACAGTCTTACCTAATTCATATTCATTCTTATCATATAAATAAGCGTGTTTAACAAGAGGATGTGGGATAACATGAGGAAAGAGCTGAACAAATGTATTGTCATTCATTTTATGAGGGTTAAGCAAGACGGCGTGACGATCATTCTCAGTAAGAGAATTCATCAATCGATCAATTTCGTCTTTCTTCAGATATTTGAGGAGATGACTTTTAAAATCCATGTTCTTATATTACAATAATCCAATGACAAAAAGTACTCTTAATACATTTCATGTGTTAAGATATTAAGGAGGTATTTTTATTATGAGAATGGTAGATTTAATTATTAAGAAACGCGATGGTCATGAATTAACCGATCAAGAGATCCGTTTTTGGATCGAGGGCTATGTCAAAGGAGAAATCCCTGACTATCAAAGTAGCGCGATGCAAATGGCAATTTTATTTAAAGGTATGACTCATCGTGAAGTATCAACATTAACTGATGCGATGGAACATTCAGGTGAAACTCTTGATTTATCGATGTTAAAAGGGGTCAAAGTTGATAAACATAGCACTGGTGGAGTGGGAGATAAAACTACTTTAGTTCTCGGACCAATGGTAGCTTCCTGTGGGGCGACTTTAGCTAAATTAAGTGGTCGAGGACTTGGACATACTGGTGGAACACTCGATAAACTTGAATCAATTCCAGGCTTAACAATCGCTATTTCTGGTCAAAGATTCATCGATCAAGTCAATCGCATTGGTATCGCTGTTGCGGGTCAAACTAAATCTTTAGTCCCCGCTGACAAAAAAATGTATGCTCTTCGCGATGTAACAGGAACAGTAGAATCTATTCCTCTTATTGCCGCTTCTGTTATGTCAAAAAAACTCGCTAGTGGGTCTGATGCCATTTTATTAGATGTCACAGTCGGCGAAGGAGCATTTATGAAAAATATGAAAGACGCTCGGGAACTCGCCACTATTATGGTGCAAATTGGTAATCATCTTGGACGTGATACACGTGCTGTTTTATCCGATATGAGTGAACCATTAGGACTTGCCGTGGGCAATTCTTTAGAAGTTAAAGAAGCTATCGCCGCTCTTCATGGTCATGGACCAGAAGATTTAATGGAATTATGCTATACCGCAGGTTCCATCATGCTTGTTCAAGCTCATTGCGCGGAAAATAAAGAAATCGCTCGTCAGAAACTTGTTGATTCTATTACAAGCGGTCGGGCTTTTGAAAAATTCTGCCAAATGGTGGAAGCTCAAGGAGGAGATTTGAACTATATCCTACACCCCGAACTCTTTGAAGTGAGCAAAAATATTTTAGATGTCACGAGTGATGAGGAAGGCTATGTTCAATCAATCGATGCTTTAGAAATTGGTGAGAGTTCGATGAGACTTGGTGGTGGACGCGCCACTCTCGATGATATTATCGATATGTCAGCTGGTATCGTCTTAAATAAAAAAGTTGGTGATTTTGTGAAAAAAGGCGAGAAACTTTGCACTGTTTATACTAACAAAACAGTTGCCGAATATCAGCCTGTTCTCAGCGATATAAAGAAGTCTTTTGCCGTCAGTGAGAAACCCATTGAACACATTCATGTGATTCGTGAGATTATTGAATTATAAAACTATGCAACAACCTCTCGCTGATCAACTTCGTCCATCAAACCTTGATGAAATGGTCGGTCAAACTGACCTTTTAAATAAAGGTAGTGTCTTTCGGAAAGTAATTGATAAAAATCATATTCCGAACATGATTTTCTATGGTCCGCCTGGAACAGGAAAAACGACAGTGGCCAACATTATTGCGAAAAACACTAATCTTTCTTTCTATCGTTTGAATGGGACGACTGCCTCCACTGAAGATATCAAGAAAATTATTAATGACATACATTCTCTTTTTACCACAAATGGTATTTTGCTTTATCTCGATGAAATTCAATATCTCAATAAAAAACAACAACAATCTCTTTTAGAGTTTGTCGAATCAGGAGATATTACTCTCATTGCCTCGACTACTGAAAATCCTTATTTTTATATTTATCCTGCTCTTTTATCTCGTTGCACAGTCTTTGAATTTAAAGCTATTCCTGCTTCAGAAATAAAGAAGGGCCTTCAAAGAGCAAAACAATTTTTAAAAATTGAAATTGAAGATGAAGCTCTTTCAATGCTTGCCACTTCGGCGAATGGCGATATGCGCAAAGCTCTCAACAATATCGACTTTTTGGAGCAATCATTGAAAGGGACAAAAAGATTAATAACTAAGCAAATCGTCGATAATTTTCTTGATAAAGCCAATATTTCCTATGATCGAGGCGAAGATAAACATTTTGACAATCTCAGCGCTTTGATGAAATCTTTACGAGGCAGCGATCCCGATGCTTCCGTCTTTTATTTAGCAAAAATGTTAGAAGCTGGCGATCTCATCGCGGCTTGTCGAAGATTATTATGCTCAGCCAGTGAAGATGTTGGCATGGCTTATCCTCAAATAATTTCGATTGTTAAATCAGCGGTCGATACCGCTTTGCAACTGGGAATGCCAGAAGCTCGTTTGTCTCTTAGTAATGCCGCGATTTTAATCGCTACTTCACCAAAAAGCAACAGTGCTTGTTTGGCGATTGATTCAGCTATTCACGATATTCATCAAGGCAAGGGCATTGATGTTCCTCGCTCTTTACAAAATACTCATTTTGATGGTGAAGAAACTAAATCAAAAGGTCAAAA
>JBAYDQ010000091.1:0-3099 GCA_041668145.1 Bacilli bacterium
AAATTAAAGGTTTTACATATATTGATACAGGCGCGATGTATCGTGCTTTTACATGGTATTGTCTCGAGAAAGGCGTTGATTGTCAAAATCAAGAAGCCTGTGTCGCTCTTATTCCGGAAGTTCATATTGAATTAAAGCCTGGTCATATCGTTATCTGCAATGGAGAAGATGTCTCTCAACAAATTCGCGAGCCCAGAGTCTCATCTCAAGTTTCTTATATTGCTTCTTATAAAGATATTCGTTTGGCTCTCGTGGAACTCCAACGCAAAATGGCCGAAAAAGATTCCGTTATTATGGACGGAAGAGATATTGGAACCTATGTTTTGCCCAACGCAGAAGTTAAAATTTTTCAAATTGCGAGTGTCGAAACACGCGCAGTCCGAAGATATGAAGAAAATTTAAGCAAAGGCATTCCTTGTACCCTTGAAGAAATTGATCAAGAAGTGCGCAAGCGCGATTACATTGATTCTCATCGCGACTTCGCTCCATTAAAAGCCGCTCCCGATGCCGTTCTATTAGATACTTCTTACTTAAATGTTGATGAAGTTGTGCAGACAGTCCTCGATATTATCGAGGCAAAATTAAAGGAGAAAGAAAATAATGCCTAATGGTATTGTAGCAATTATTGGCTCTCCCAATGTTGGTAAATCAACGATTTTTAATCGTATTGTCGGAGAAAGACACGCCATTGTCAATGACGAACCTGGCGTTACTCGTGACCGTTTATATGCTCGATGCCAATGGCTAGGCCGAACATTTTCCGCGATTGATACGGGTGGTATCGAATTAGAAAAGCGTCCCTTTCAGGAACAAATTCGTCTCCAGGCTCAAATTGCTATGGATGAGGCAGATGTGATTGTTTTTGTCACTGATGCTCACTTGGGTGTGACTTCCGACGATCGTTTAGTAGCCAAATTACTTTATAAAGTAAAAAAGCCTGTTATTTTAGTTGTTAATAAAATTGACGAAGGAATTCAAATCTCGGATACACAAGAATTTTATTCTCTTGGTTTGGGCGAACCTTTGCCAGTTAGTGGCTCTCATGGCATTGGAATTGGTGATTTATTAAACAAGATTATTGATCTACTACCAGTTAATGAAGAGAAGGTTGATGAGAACCAAATAACCTTTTCATTAGTGGGAAGACCAAATGTTGGTAAATCATCATTAGTAAACGCCATGCTCAATGAGGATCGAGTTATTGTCAGTGAAATTTCAGGCACGACACGTGACTCAATTGATACTCCATTTGAAAAAGATGGTCAAAGTTACATTGTTATTGATACAGCCGGACTAAAAAAACGTGGCAAAGTTTATGAAGCAATTGATAAGTATTCCGCTATTCGTGCTTTAAAAGCTATCGAAAGAAGCGAAATTGTTTTGTTAGTTCTTGATGGCGGTCAAGGAATCACTGATCAAGATAAACATGTCATTGAATATGCTACTGAACTTCATAAAGCCATTATCATTATCATTAATAAATGGGATTTGATTGATAAGAGTACAAACACCATGAGCGACTTTACTAAACTCGTTCGTAGTGAATATAAATTTCTTGATTATGCCCCAATTTGTTATGTTTCTGCACTTAAGAAAAGTCGCGTCGAAACAATTTTTAAAGCTCTTAATTTAGTCCATGAAGCCTATTATACGAGAGTGAAGACAAGTTTACTTAATGATGTGATTCAAGACGCTCAATTAATGAATCAGACACCCGATTTTAATGGTGGTCGATTAAAGATTCTCTATGCTTCTCAGGTGACATCTGGCCCTCCAACGTTTGTTTTATTTGTTAATAATTCAAAATTTATGCATTTTAGTTATCAAAGATATATTGAAAATCGACTCCGAGAAACATTTAATTTTGAAGGAACTCCAATCAATATAGTTTTAAGAAACAAGAAATAAAATCAACCTACTTTTCATTATTTTACTTTTTTGTTGTTTGTGGTAGAATATAAAATAAGAGGAGATATTTATATGAATAAGCTCAACAAACGCGACTTGGTTGAAATTGTTGCTGAAAAAGCTCGCATTTCAAAGAAGGACGCACAAGCTGCTGTCGACGTTTCTTTCGAAATGATTGAAAAGGCTGTTCTTAAAGGGGAAGAGGTTAATATCTCTAATTTTGGTGTTTTTGCACCAAAAACCCGCAAGACCAGAGAAGGAACACATCCTAAAAAACACACCCGCATTGTCATTGAAGAGTCAAGAACTGTCGTGTTCAGACCTTCAAAGAGTTTAAAAGCTAAATTGAATAAATAAATTAGTTTTTAGAGAAAATGGAGACAACTTGTTGTCTCTTTTTTTATGCGAACATATAATAAAAACATGGATGAAAAATTATCAAGTTATTTGAAGCTGTTTGATATATTTTCACACAATGGTTATTCTTTATATCTTGTTGGTGGGACAGTACGCGATTTTCTTTTATCGTTACCCATTGATGATGTCGATTTAGCAACAAGCGCCTCACCCGAAGATATGAAAGGTTTTCTTGAGAATTGCCAGGTTGATTATACTTTTCATAAATTAGGTTCCGTAAAATTAATTTTTGAAGGACATAGATTCGATATTACAACATTAAGAACGGAGAAAAGTTATCAAGATGCACGGCACCCAAACAAGATAAAATTTGTTAAGACCACGAAGGAAGATTACAAACGCCGCGATTTTACAATCAACGCCATGTATATGGATGAACATTTTCGTGTTATTGATTTTGCTAACGGAATAGATGATATTAATCACCATTTAATAAGAATGGTGGGCAATCCATTTAAAAGAATCAAAGAAGATCCCTTGCGTATTATGCGTGCTATTCGTTTCTCCCTTGATTTCGATTTTGATATTGAAGAGCGTTTAAAAAGAGCAATTAGGAAATATTCCAATCTTCTCACAAAAATTAATATTGATAAAATAAAGCAAGATATTGGTAAAATAAAAAATAAAGACATTCAAAAAATAACGAAAAAATTTGATGAATATAATATTCATTATTTATTGAATATGGTAGAGTAATTGCACGCAGGTAAATATGGTTTCTGAAGCAATTGATTTCCGTTTTCTCTTATTAGAGAATTATAAAAAATTAAAGAT
>JBAYDQ010000092.1:0-3096 GCA_041668145.1 Bacilli bacterium
ATACTATACGAGCCACTAAAGAGTTTGGTAAAGACATCGCTCATCGCTCCACTGCTGGAAGAACTCATTCCTTCCATGTTGATGATAGAAAGAGCTGATGTATAGTTTTCCCCCATTCCTGAGTTGATGACTTCGACTTGATTAGTGTCTTCATTATAGTGTTTGTAATTGTAACTATAGGAATAAGGCGCTGCCATCGTATAAGTAGATTTCCAAGCGGCTTTTTGAGTATCGGTTAAAGCTGTTCCGCCGATAGAATCGGGAACATTGGAATAAATATTATCATAGGAATTTTGTAAGGTTGTATTAATGCCAGCATTCGCGGCATCAGTTAAAATCATCTGTTCAAGAGCCGGGGAAACGACAAAACCAGTATCTAAACAGCCATAATTGACATTATCTTTGGCGCACAAAATTCCCGAAATTTTAATCTTTTTCGCTCCGAGAGCGGCATTATTTGTTAAATCGTCAAGGCTGGTAGCTTCTCCATTATAAATATAAGGCACATCCATGACGCTTCCGGAATTAACAAAATTATTTTGAATATTAGTTTCCGTATTCATTGGATTAGGCATAAAAGAATAACCGCTGGTATAGGGGACATAGACGAATTCTTTATTCATCATCTCTTCTTCGGTAAAGCGGTCGCGAACAATCGTTCCATCATCAAAAGGATTATCTTCTCCATAAGCATACTTATTGACCAAGGCGACAAATTCATCTTGTGTATAGTAACCAAGTTGACCTAAAAAGACATCCGTCACTTCGCGGTCACTCGAGACAACAAGCATCATCTCATCGTCGGCAGTCGCCACATTTCCCGCTAATAAATCGTATTGGGAAAGGATGTAATCTTCAGAATCAGGGCAAGAGAAAAAGACATCAGTTAGAAGAGAAAAGACACTGGCATATTCGCCATAAGAAGTGCTCTTCACAATCTTGATATACATCGATTCTAGTTCCGCTAAAGAGAGGGTTTTGTCTTCTCCAACGCTACTTCCTGTGGCATCAGTCAGATTGACATCGGTATACATGTTTAATTTAAAATTAATGCCATATTCTTTTTCCATCGCTGCATAGTATTCTTTTGGCATTTCATCAACAAAGTCGATATAGTCTTGATTAATATCATTGTTAACCATATAACTCTCAAGATTATCTTTTTGAGCAGTCAAATAGGCAATCATTGAATCGACGTCAATATAGCCATCCTCATATGATTTAGTGACAGCGTTTTGTTGAGCGGTTTTGCTAAATGAGGCCATCAAACTCGTCAGATCAAGAGAACTTTTTTCCACGGCGATAGGATTGCCAGATAACATATCATCTTGCATATCTTTAATGTAAGATTTGACTCCAGTTGAAACCGCTAAAACGGCGGAAACACCAATGATACCAATGGAACCAGCAATACAGACTAGTGCGGTTCTTTTAAATTTTGCTAATAGATTACGAGCTGAGAGTCCAAAAGAAGTCGGAATGGACATCTTGGATTGAGCAACATGTTTACGATTCGTATTTTTTTCGCGAATCGAACGAACGCTTAATTCTTCCTCAACATCGGAATAAGGCTTGCTATCTTGAATCACTTCGCCATCTTTGAGATTGATAATGCGATTCGCATAGCGATTAGCCAAATCAGGGTTATGAGTTACCATGATGACAAGGCGATCTTTAGCGACTTCTTTCAACAAATCCATGATTTGAAGAGATGTTTCGCTATCTAATGCGCCAGTTGGTTCATCCGCTAAGACAATTTCGGGATTGTTGACGAGAGCTCGAGCGATGGCCACTCTTTGCATTTGACCACCACTTAATTGGTTAGGCATCTTCTTATATAAGCCTTGCAAGCCCACTTGATCGATGACCTTCATTGCTCTTTGCTTGCGCTCATTGCGTTTAATGCCCCCGATGGTGAGAGCTAATTCGACATTCCCTAAAACAGTAAGATGACTGACGAGATTGTAGGTTTGAAAGACAAAGCCAATCGAATGATTTCGATAAGTATCCCAGTCATGATCGGAATATTTTTTTGTGGATCGTCCTTCAATAATAAGGTCGCCATTAGTGTAACGATCTAATCCGCCAGTAATATTTAGAAGAGTTGTCTTACCACATCCACTAGGGCCAAGAATTGCCACAAACTCATTACGACGAAAATTGATGTTGACGTCTTTTAAAGCGTGAACAGTCGGTTGATCCTTCAAGGGATAATCTTTATTAATATGAACGAGTTTTAGCATATAACGCCTCCTTAATGAAGTATCTTCATTGATGTGTATTTATTATTACTACCAATATTTGCTTTTAAAGTCAATGAATATAAAAAGAAAATATATAATAAAAGAGGAATAATTTATTCCTCATTAGCATTGCAAATTCATCGTTTTTAATCAACCAGATGAAGAATCGTCCGCCATATTCTTTTGTTTTCCTAGAGAATAGATGAATTTACGTAAATGATAGGTTTCTTTACCAGGCTGAAGAGTATTTTCAAGAGTGGGATTAACCTTCAATTTTCCTCTCATCTCATCACCCTCATCATATAATTCTTTCAAGAGAATCTTTTTCTTGTGCCGAGTGAATAAGTAGATAAGCAAAATAAATAAAGCCACCGTAAAACAAAATAAAGCATTAAAAAGTAAGAAGATGAGATAAGGATTATTCATAAAGAAAAACCACGGGATGAGAAACGCTAAACCAACGATGGTCCAGACAATAAAAGAGACAGGAAAATTACGGCCGATAATCCGTGCTTGAAATTCAAGTCGCTTATAACGGTGATAATGGGAGTCGCGGCGGTTTCTCTTCATCGTCAATGTGATGAAAAGGCCACCTTCATTAACGGAATTGGAGACAAATTCCCAACCGAAATGCTCATGTTTAGCTATTTCTGATTCGAGATCAGTTTGAACAATTTTCCAGGTTTTGGATTCAATTTTTGCCATCTTGTAATTCCTTCATTTTTTGCAGATATCGGTTATATCTCTCTTCTCTTCCATTGAAATATTTCATTGATTGACGAGAGCGAAAAATGGCTAATAAACCTAAAATTGTCGAGGCGATGACGCCGGGGAGTAAGGCACATAAAAAACA
>JBAYDQ010000093.1:0-3071 GCA_041668145.1 Bacilli bacterium
CATTGATCATCACCGCCAAACTGCATGTTGCAGCCGTAGTGCTCGTGGAGATAATAAAAATCGTATGATTGCATGACCATGTAGTTGAATTCAAAGAAAGTTAAGCCTCTTTCCATTCGTTTTTTGTAGCATTCGGCCGCCAACATCTTGTTGACCGAAAAAAAGGCTCCAACTTCGCGCAATAAATCGACATATTTAAGATTTAAAAGCCAATCAGCATTATTGACTGCGATGGCCTTTCCAGGGCCAAATTCGATGAATTTTGACATCTGCTTTTTAAAGCATTCAATATTATGATTGATGGTTTCCACCGTCATGACACTTCGCATATCAGTCTTTCCGGAAGGATCACCAATCATTCCCGTTCCGCCGCCCAAAACCACAATTGGTTGATTGCCGGCTTGTTGGAGACGACGCATGAGACTAAGGGTCATAAAATGACCGACATGAAGCGAATCGGCGGTTGGATCAAAGCCGATATAAAATTTTGCTCCGCCTCGATTAATCAAATCGCGAATTTCTTCTTCATCAGTGACTTGAGCGATGAGTCCCCGCTCCTCTAATTCTTCATAGATTCCCATAAAAATATCCTTTGTATAAAAAAGTCCTCTTGATCTGAGGACGAATTAATCGTGGTACCACCTCATTTTAGATAACTTTCACAAATCATCCCTTGTGGTGTGTTTTCACACCTCGCTATTTCGGGCGAACCCGTCTATCCCTACTCTTTTCAGGAAGCAGCTCGGGAAGGTATTCCATCAATATTTGTTTCATCCTTGCACCATCCGGATTATCTCTTTTCGCAAAAGAATTGATGTACTTGTTTCCGTCTTCGCTTTTCTACTAACAAATTAGCATATTTATTTTTAAAAAAAAATAGAATAACGCAAAAACAAAGACTTATTTGATTTTACCGATATACATCATATGAGAACTATAGGCGAAGTATTGCGGATTCTCACATAGCCGTAATGACAAAGATAAGTATAATTTCTTCACCTCATCACTGCAGGTTTGAAGAAAAGATAGTCTTGTTCCAGTTAATCCTTCTTGACCAAAGAGGCTGAGTTTGTGAAAACCTATTTTATTAAAGAAAGGAATAATCTCTTTATTATTGATGAATGTCGCTTCGGTAAATGCTGTGCCAGACCAACTCTCATCATGTTCCATGCGATCAAATAAATCCATCGCTGATTCGTTGATCAATTCGGCGGGACATTCATCAAGATAGTAATTAATACCACCCGTAATTGAAATGAATGAAGCAAAGAGAACTCCCTCTTTTGAAAGATGTTTCTTAGCTTCTTCAACACATTTAACGCGATCTGATTCCGCAAATAAATGATATAAAGGACCCATTAATAATATATTGTCAAATTGGCCTAATTTTAATTTTGACAAATCACGAGCGTCACATTGATAAGCTTTGATATTAACGCCAAATTCTTGAGCTTTTTTCTTTGCTAAAGCAACATTACCATCACTCAAATCAACAAGAGTGACATCATATCCGAGTTTAGCGAGATAGATAGCATATCTTCCTGGTCCGCCTCCAATATCAAGGACACGGCCCTTTTTCATGTATTTTGCCATCATGGCTTTGGCAATTTCAAATTCAAAGTGGAATCCTTCTAATCGCTCCCACTCTTTTTCGGCATTATTGTCATAGTTTTCTTTAACTTTTGTTATTTCGTCCATCTTCTATTTATCCTTTATATGATATGATTCTATCTCAAATAGCAAGTTAGTTTTATTGTAAGAACATGATTTATTGTTATTCAATCATTTTTATTTCATTTGGTGATGCGATTTCTGTCTTGTATCATGACGACAACATGAGTCGTTTACTTAAGCAAAATCGAGAAGATATATCAATTATTAGTATTCACAATACTTCAATAATATAAAGATGTAATCATTCGGATACTCACTATTTAGATTTTCACCGACTATTGGCACTTTCTGTTTAAAACCTAATTTATGGAGCAAATTGATCGATTTAATATTATCTTTATCAACAGAGGCGATAATCATCTCTTTTTTCAAGCCTGAAAATAGATAAGTAATAACGGAGGAAACAGCTTCAAATGCATATCCTTGTCCTTGATAATTTGGACTGAGAGTATATCCTATTTCGACTTGATTATCAATCTTTAGAAAATGGATGCCAATGTCGCCAATTAATATATTTTTATTTTTTAATATTATCGCTAGTTGAAACCAAGTATTTGGGATATTAGGAACACGTGCCATACTGCGATAAAAAATTTCCATATCTTCTAAAGACGTCGGCAAAAAAGATTGATATTGACTGACGCTTTTTAGACTTCGATAATTAAAAACATCAAGCAAGTCTTTTCTGTCAAGTTTTCTCAGCATTAATCGGCTGGTGTCAATCTGGATGTTATTTTTCATAATTTATATGCTTATAATTGCTTAGCTTTGAAGAGGTTATTTGAACAGTCAAAATAGCCATGTTTGTCGTTATAGAAACGATGATGTTTTTCATCATTTTCAGCGGTTAGTTGAATTCGAAAAGCCCCCTTCGCTTTGGCCTCTATTTCGATAGCGTTTAATAGTTTGCTCCCATGACCTTTATTTTGATACTTATCGGCTATGAATAATTCGTTCAAATCAAAGACTAAACCATCTTCATATTGGATTAGTTGTCCAACCACAAAACCCACAAAATCTTCTTTGTCTATCATTAATAAACCAAGGCAATCTTCACGCATTATAAGTTGGAGAAGCCTTCTCTCGACTTTTTGGTCTGTCCATCGAGCACCTTCATGGGTATTAAAGTATTCGATATACGATGGGATAATTAATTTGATGTCACTAGCATTTAATTTCTTTATATTCATTTGAACTCCCTTTCAAGATTTAATTATTTTTTGAAACAAAGATGCTGAGCATTTTGTAATGTTTGTTTCACTTATGAGCGTTGCTGCTTTGATTTTTAGTAAGCCTTATTTTGTCTGTTTCTTTTTTGCTGTCTTAATTTTACTATTTTTGAGGCAATTTGCCTTATTTTTTTAATTTTATCAAAAAAACGCTTTTCTCATTATTTA
>JBAYDQ010000094.1:0-3043 GCA_041668145.1 Bacilli bacterium
AAGTTCAGTAATAATACCATCAATTTTATCTTGAAGAGCGGACTCCTTTTTATCGACATCTTTTAAGCGTCGTGAGAGAAGGTCGCTTTTCTCATCTAAAGAATTCTCTTTTTGAATTAAAGCGGTGTCGCGACGATCAATTGATTGTTCTCTTTGCAAAAGTTTATTCTCTTGAGAAACAACCTCTTGCTTTCTTTCTTTGATTTCTTTTTCGGCATCTTGTTTCATTTCATACACAGTTTGTTTGCCATCCAACTGGGCGTTTTTTGTAATGTGTTCTGCTTTGATTTCGGCATCACGAATAATCTTTGCGGCTTTGGCATTCGCTCTTTGTTTTTTAAAAAGAGGAATAAGAATGATAATGGTGGCCCCAATAAGAAGTCCCACCACTCCACAAATAATTGGTAACCCGATAGTCAAAAAAACATCTGCTAATACAGTTAACATTTTATGGTCCTTTCATTATGTCTTTACGACTAAATAGTTACATAGTAACTATATTTTTACCTAAAACACCTCTATTATATGTAGAGATAATTTATATATAGATAACAGGACAAGCCTGATAAATTGGTTCTCAGAAGAGAATATATATAGGTAAGTACCTTCCGTAGGTACGCCTACATTATACGAAAGGAAATAACAAAAGTCTTTAAAAATGTTCGAGAAAGAAAAAGCCAATCTGTTATGATCGACTTTTGATTTATTACTCTGCTTTGTGAGATTGGCTTTTAACTTGTTTGTAAAGTTCTTCCATCACATCAGGATTAGCTTTGAGATATTCCTTAGCAGCATCCCGACCTTGAGCAATTTTGTTGCCTTGATACTCAAACCAAGAACCGCTCTTTTTAATTAGTTCAAGTTCGACAGAGCGGTCGAGAAGTTCACCTTCTTTAGAGATGCCTTGGCCGTAGATAATATCAATAATGCATTGTTTGAAAGGAGGAGATACTTTGTTTTTCACGACTTTTACACGAACAGAATTACCATAAATATCGCTACCGGTTTTCAAAGCTTCGTTACGGCGAATATCAAGACGAATGGAGGCGTAGAATTTTAGCGCTCTTCCACCAGAAGTTGTTTCGGGGTTACCATACATGACACCAACTTTTTCACGAAGTTGATTGATAAAAATAACGGCGCATTCTTTTTTATTGAGAATACCAGCGAGTTTGCGCATAGCTTTGCTCATCAAACGGGCTTGTAAACCGACCGAATTGTCGCTCATCTCTCCGTCTAATTCGGCTTGGGGAACCAAGGCCGCGACAGAATCAACGACGATTAAATTAATTGCGCCCGAACTTGCCAACATTTCGACAATTTCAAGAGCTTGTTCTCCGCTGTCGGGTTGAGAGAGAATCAATTCATCAATATTGACACCAAGGTTTTTAGCATAAATCGGATCAATTGAATGTTCAGCGTCCACAAAGGCAGCTCGTCCACCTTGCTTTTGACATTCCGCAATAGCGTGAAGAGCTAAGGTTGTTTTACCACTTGATTCAGGACCGTAAATTTCAATGATTCTTCCTTTAGGATAGCCACCCACTCCAAGAGCTTCATCAAGAAGAAGTGATCCACTAGGAATAACATCGACATCAACAGCTTGTCTTTCACCAAGTTTCATGACCGCTCCTTTGCCGAAGATTTTTTGAATTTGCTTTAATGTTTCATCAAGATTTGTCTCTTGTTCCACACTTTTTTCGTTCTTTGCCATATAAGTACCTCTCCTATATATAAATCATATTTTTAATTATTTTTCACAAAACTAATTTTTTTGTAACAAAAGTTCACTCAACAATTGATAGGCGATATCAAGAGCTTGATGTTGAATTTCGTCACGTGTTCCCATTAAATTATATTTGGTCACAATGACGACATCATAAGCAGCTACAGCAATATAGACTTCACCAACAGGTTTATTTTCCATGGTTGATGGTCCAGCGTTTCCGGTAAAAGAAACGCAATAATCAACATTCAGAATAGATCTGCCATGAGAGGCCATCTCTTGAGCCACTTCTTGAGAAACAACACCAACTTTATCGATTAAAGAATAACTAATTCCTAAAATTCGCGATTTTTCCTCAGTAGCATAGGTAACAAGACCACCTTTAAAAAAATGACTAGCTCCTGGAATAGCGGTTATTTGTTGAGAAAATAAACCACCCGTAAATGATTCAACACAGCCAAGTGTTCGACCTTTTTCGGTAAATAGTTTGGATAATTCAACAGCTGTCATTACTTTGTAACCTCACGAAAAACATGACGATTTTGAACAACATAGATGATGCCAGATAAGAAAGAAACAAAAGTGGCTATATAGACGAGTAAGTCCGTAATATGCAAACCGGTAATCCAGTTAGAATCAAAATAATTAAAGGGAAAACCATTTAATAAGACAAAGATGATAGCAATCATCTCTAAAACTGTTTTAGCTTTTCCAAAGATATTAGCAGCAATGACAACATTCTTTTGAGCTGCAATAAAGCGTAGAGCGTCAACAACAATATCGCGAGATACGAGAATAATAGCGCACCAAACATTAAATCCTATCACTTGTCCACTTGCATATGGCGCAAACAAGCTTGGGGCAACAAGAAAAATAACCATTGAATTAATTAGCAATTTATCAGCGACAGGATCAAGAAATTTTCCAAGATCCGTCACTTGATGATTCTTTCTTGCTAAATAGCCATCTAAAAAGTCAGTAAAACTAGCGAGAAGGAAAAAGGCAGCTAAAATAAGAAAAACTAAATTAATCTGCGTATTTCCGAGAAGTGGAGACTGAAAATTAAGAAGAGACATCACAAATAACGAAATAATCATTAAAATGACTGCTACAATTCTTGCAATGGTAATTTTAGTTGGAAGATTCATCTTGTCTCCTTAAGTGAGTATTCGATCCTATAAGCCATGTTTTGTCTGGGATAATTATTTATCTAAGCAATGCTTGCCGAGAGCAATTCGATTCTCGCTCTTTGCTTCCCCTACCAAATTTGGGTTTCTCGCTTGTGGGGTTTACCGCGTTCCACCTTATGGTTTCCCA
>JBAYDQ010000095.1:0-2993 GCA_041668145.1 Bacilli bacterium
AAGTTTTCAACTGGACAAAGAGATGAGAGAGCGAATCGAAATCTTCTATCAAGATTACGAAAAGGAATTATTAGAGCAAATAAAGAATGAAAAAGACTCTTTGAAATCAGCTCATGAGGCAAATCCAAAAGCCAAGAAAGACGATATTTTGAATGAAGAACTCACCAGTGTGGTTCTCGAATCGCTCCATCAGGCGTATGATCTTCTCAAAGATTTCCAAAAAAAAGCAAAAAAGCCATATAGTCTCGGAATTCGTCCTGAAGATATTGTGATTTCAAGCAAACCCTCTCTTGAGACCTTGACATCAACGATTGAAAATATTGAGATGATGGGTCAAGAATACTTTATTTATTTCTCAGTAAACGACAAACAATTTGTTACTAAAGTTCCGCTTGAAATAAAACTCAATCGCGGCGAAAAAATCTATTTTAAATTTAAGTCACAACGAGTCTTCTTCTTCGATGCCTTAACTCAAAAGAAAATTTAAGAAGACAAGCAAAATTAAAAAGCGCCTGTGATTGGCGCTTTTTTAAGTTTATTAAGCTAACCTTTAATTCGTTTTTCTTTTGCGAATAAAGATGTAAAAGCCAACAAGAGCAACCGAAAAGATGACACTGATGATAATGATGATCGAGATATCTCGATTTGAGATGGTACCTAAATTATTAAGGGATAATGGTTCATCATAACTAAAATAGTTTGTCAAATAAGCGATAATCTGTTCTCCCGTTTCACCAGAAGCTCCGAAAGCGTAATCATTGAAAGCTTCTTTTTCATAGGTAGTAAAACATGTGTAGGTGGTAACAGCGCTTTCGAGTGCTGAAACGGTACACGCTTCCTCTTTCGTGTCAATTGTCTGAGCAAAATTGACAACCACTGTTGGGACATTCGGAAGGAAATTTTGTCCTTCCACAACTAACTCGCTTTCAATTTGATTACCATCAAAAGCAAATTTCACAACGCCAGGATATGTTGGCAATTCGACATCGATTGATTTATCGAGTGCCACTCCCAGATTATCTCCATCAATCTTTGAAAATTTAACATAGCTAACTTCATTGGGAACGTCATAGTACCACAAACTATTGGCGGTGTCGTATTTCATCTCAAGGCCAGGCCAAGAAGTGCCAGGTAATTCATGGCCGACTGAGGCATCCCAATAATGAATGCCAATCAAATCATCGCCGAGATTTGTGCTCCAATCAGAAGACAAAGATGGATCAAACCAGACTCGTTTGGTAACATCTGGTTCAACCGTGAGAAAACCAGTCGAAGTATCAAATGTTAGGCGATAGACCTTTCCGACATTAGCTTTGATGTTGTTGCCGCTTGGAGTATTGATGGTATTGTCCGCTTTACACGGGCCGGTGGCGCCATCATAGCCCATTGCGCCAGCCCATCCACCAGAAGTGTCGAGTTTAAGCTCAGTGCTGGTTGACAGTGTTCCGACCCATTGGAAGAGTGTGCTGCCAATATTCGTCATATGATAATTTTCATCACGCAAAGCCCAACTATTCATTGAACCGACAAGGTAATATTCGTCATTATTGTAACCGATGTCAAAATCGCCACTGGTCGGGTTATAGGAAATTTTGAAACTATTATAGACTTTGACTTTTATATTATGATCAGTGACCCAAACATCAGGGCTTGTTTCATACCATGGTTCTTCTAATGATCCATCTGTACGACACACACCACCAAGGTCGCTCCATGTTTTGGCTGAGTCCCATGTTCCATTAATATTAAGTTTAAATTCAACGCCTACTTCTAAGGCTCGAGAGCATTGATAAACGGATGAGCTACCCACGCGTAAGAAAGGATAGCCTCGATCTTCAAGACTCCAACTATTCATTGAACCGACAAGGTAATATTGATAGTTAGCCTCAAAGGATGAACTTGAGGAATCATAAGTGATGCGATATCCATAAGTCTTGCCAACCTTTATGTTGCCTCCTGCGCTAGTCATAACGGTCCCCTTGCACTCACCTGTCAGACTGTCATAATCAATAACGCCAGTCCAATCTCCACTCTCGGGAGTGGTATTCAATTTGAATTCATCGTCTTCATAAAGAACGCCAGTCCACTGATAAATGGTCGAATTTCCAATTCGGGCTAAGGGATAGGTCGTGTCTTCAAGATTCCAACTATTTATCGAACCGACAAGGTAATAACTAGCAACAGGGTCTCCTTCAGCGGCATAAGCTCTCTGACGCTCATCCGTCAGCGATAAGATATTTGCCCCAATGCCGATAGCTAAGGTCGCCCCGAAAGCAAGCGCAGTAATTTTTGTCCACAGCGTTTTTTGTTTCTGCATAATCGTTCCTACTCCCTTTCAAAGTAATTAAAAGGCTCAAATCGCAAATCAAAGCCCATTTTTATATGCTTTCTACTTTCTACCATGTTCGATTTTTGTTGTCAAATAGACAAATTAAAGCGTCTTTTCGATTTCTCGGTTCTCCGCGATTGATTGGCGCTCATCTTTTTGCCTAGTCGATCTTTTCGAAAAAGAGATGAACTTTTAGTTCTCTCTCGTTTGGGATATCAAAAACGGAATGTTAAACGATGGCTTTTGCGAAATTGATTTATTAAAAAACAACAAAAAAAATTTCTTGTTGAGATTTTTAAACAGAGGTTAATTGCCTATTCCAAATGTTATACGATTAACATTTTTCTCATTTTCACCATTGAAACTAGCAAATTCCGATGGAATGCACTTTTCTTGTCATTTCTTTTAACGATGGCTTTTAGTTAAAAAATTAGGAGTGAATATCTTTGAGAAGCAAGTTAACTATTGTCTCCACATTTGAGGGCAAGTTCAATTATCCAAATCATATATTAAATAAATAGGCGAAAGGGAGAAACAAACATGTATCATTTTCTTTTGTATCTCGCATCTTTAAAAGAACCATATTTTTCTATTTGCCCATCTTTAAGCATGTTCGCTAAAACTCTTTCGATGGTTGAACCGCTGATATCGGGTACGATATCGA
>JBAYDQ010000096.1:0-2966 GCA_041668145.1 Bacilli bacterium
ATCTTCGAGCTCTCGTGGCCGCCGTCGCGCCCCCGGCGACACCTCCGACAATGACAATTTTTTTCATATTTCTACCTCATGGAAAACTTTTTGTTTAATTATATTTTATCATATGATGGTAGAGATATGAGCAAGATACATTTTTCGTAATTTAATTGTGATTATCAGTTTAGGATTAAAAGCCAAGAAAAAGAGGACTCAGCGTGCTTTTTCTTTAATTCATTTCTCCATAAGTTTTGGCTAGTTCATATTTTGATAACGAAGGCGTATAATTAATTTCAATTCCTAGGAGAATAAATAATGAAAATATCTGACATCGTCTTTAAGAGTTACGAAGAAGTTCAGGCGATGCCGCGCTTCGACTTTATGCGTAAAACGCGCAAGCCAAGCAATTTCTTAAAGCCTTTAATGCTCTTTCTTTGCTTACCTGAATATTTAAAGCGAAAAAGCCAAGTCACCAAGATAAATATGAAAGGTCTCAAGCCACCTTTCTTTATGCTGTGCAATCACAATTCTTTTTTTGATTTTAAAGTGGCGACGATGTCAACCTTCCCTCGCGTTGGTTGTAATGTCGTCGCTATCGATGGATTTATTAATCGCGAACGACTCCTTCGGTGGTGCGGATGCATCGGGAAACGCAAATTCACCAATGATCCTGGTCTCATCTATAATATCCAGCACATTTTAAAAGATAAAAAAGGGATTCTCTCTCTTTATCCCGAAGCTCGCTATTCCCTCGTTGGAACTACTTCTCCTTTACCCGATGCGCTCGGTAAGATGGTCAAGATGTTTAATGTTCCGGTGGTGGTCTTAACTAATCATGGTCATCATTTGGCTCAGCCGGTATGGAACCTCAAAAAGCGAAAGAACAGAACCGAATCAACGATGAATCAGATTATCACTCAACAAGATGTGAAATCTCTTTCGATTAATGAGATTAACACGCGTATCCAAAAGGCTTTTGTCTATGATGATTATCGCTGGCAAAAAGACAACGATATCCATATCACCGAAGAGTTTCGGGCTGAAGGATTACATCTTCCTTTATATAAATGCCCTATCTGTGGCTCAGAACATGACATGAACTCGCAAGGGGCTGATTTATTCTGCGAAAAATGCCACGCACATTGGCATATGAATGAATTAGGAGAACTCGAAAGCGACCATCAATCATTTCGGCATATTCCTGATTGGTTTAATTGGGAGAGAGCTCAAGTTAACGAAGAGATAAGATCAGGAACCTATCATTACGAGCAAGAAGTGATGATTGATTCTCTCCCTAATTCCCAAGGTTACTATCGTTTAGGGAAAGGGACCTTAGTTCACACGAGCGAAGGCTTTCGCTTGACAGGAGAATTCGCTCCTGATTTCGAACTCGTTAAAAAGCCCCTTGAGAACTTTGGCGTTCATATTGAATACAATTATTTTGGCAGAGGCAACTGTATTAGTCTTTCAACCAGAAATGATACTTATTACATCTATCCTCTCGATCAAAAACAATCCGTCACCAAATTGCATTTTGCCGCGGAAGAGCTCTATCAGATCACTAAAGAGAAGATGACTGCTAAATAAGACGAATAATAAGCAAATATAAAGAAAGGTGACTGATGATTAAAAAGATTGTCTTAGCGGGAGGATGCTTTTGGGGGATAGAAGCTTTTTTCACGCAGTTAGACGGCGTCATTAATGTTATGACAGGCTATGCGAATTCCAATATTCAGCATCCCTCCTATCAAGAAGTGAAGAGTCATGTGACGACCGCGGCTGAAGCAGTCGAGATAACTTATGATGATCAGATTATTTCTTTAGAGGTAATTTTCACTTATCTTTTGAAGATTATTGATGTGACCGCTGTCGACCACCAAGGAGGGGATTATGGCCATCAATATCGCAGTGGGATTTATTATACTTCTCGAGCTGAAAGAGATTTGGCTCTCACTCTCATTGAGGAAGTGCAAAATACCCGCCATGTCCAAGTGATGGTGGAGGTTTTACCTCTCGAGAATTTCTTTTTAGCGGAAGATTATCATCAGCATTATCTCGCCAAAAATCCTGATGGGTACTGCCATATCAATTTCCAGCCAATCGAACCGCGCCACAAAAAAATGGATAAGCAAGCCGTTTATGAAGAAGTCTTACTTCTCTTAAAAGGGTTATTAGATAAGTCTTGGCATCCCGTGACAATTTTAGCGAATGTCACCGCTCTCCTAGAGGAGAAATTTCCTTACTATTCATGGGTAGGCTTTTATCTTGCCGCTGATGATTATCTCTATCTCGGTCCTTTTCAAGGCCAAGTAGCGTGTGAAAAGATTCTCTTTGGACAAGGAGTGTGTGGAATGAGTTTCCAAAAACGAGAAACAATTATCGTCGAAGATGTCCATCGCTTTTCTGGTCATATCGCTTGCGATAGTGAAAGTCAAAGCGAAATCGTCGTCCCTCTTTATAATCAAAATGACTACTTAATGGGCGTCTTGGATGTCGATTCTTATCGTTTAGGAGCGTTTGACTCACGCGATAAGCAAGGACTGGAGAGAGTGGTTGATCTTCTCAAAGACTATCTCGACTAATGAGTGCTGATATAATTAAATAATTCTCATCGCTTCTTGAATTTTTATCTAGGAAGCCTTTAGCCATTTCACATTTAATTAGCGGGCTAAATAAATTAAAAATTTAAACGAAGGTCACATAGCAGTCGCTTTCAGATTTTAAAACACTACAAATGCCGAATTAACAGATAATACTTCTCCCATTGATAACCAATTTTCTCTTCTGAAAAATAACAAATAACCATAATATGCATTGACGAAAGTGTTGACTTGTGAGATATTGTTTGAAGTTCAAACTATTTTAGGAGGAACTATGAATTCAAACAAAGAACAACTCAACCATTTTCTCGTCGTGACCTTTAACACTATTTTGCGGTTAGAGGAAAAGACCTTAGAGAAATTAACCAATAATCATCTTTC
>JBAYDQ010000097.1:0-2932 GCA_041668145.1 Bacilli bacterium
ACCAAAGAACATGACGTTTTGTGGAACTTTTAATTTGCCTTCTTTAAGAAGTTTGGGGTCATGACGATCATAGCTACCAATCAATTCGACATTCCATTCATTTGGATTGCGCATTTCCAAAACAGATAAGAATTCAGCGAAATAATATTCGACACGAGCGAGGTTCATTTCATCGAGGACGATAAGATTTAAGTCGCGGCGATAAACAGTGGTATAAAGAGCTCTTAAAAACTCAGATTCATTAAATTTTTTGGTAAATTCGTTATAGTAACCGAGAAGTTCACTACGATCTTTCCAGTTTGGTTGCACGGAACAAATCTCAGCGTCATGAGCCAAAAATTTGCCTAAGGCATAAGGAAGCGAGGTTTTACCAGTACCAGAAATACCTTCTAAAATGACGAGCTTAGCTGCCCCAATACCGGCAAATAATTGCCGAATGACATTTAATTTGTAATAAAGTCCTAATTGACTAGCCGCAAAATTACGGAAATTTTTACATAGCTGCTCCAGCGTTAGACCTTCGACATCTGGAATGTTCATATCTTTGCCATAATATTCAGCATCAACATGGGTGAGTTTGGGGAAACGGCTCGCCACTTCTTCCAAAGTTTGAACCTCTTCTTCCTCTTTTTCGCCAGTTGGAAGATTTTTTCCTCCCAAAGCTTTCATTTGCAATTCCAGAATTTTATCTTTCTCTTTGACCGAGTTATATAACTCAATATTCAATCTTTCAACTTGGCGTCTTAAATCATCTTTATCCAGTTCCGTTCTCGCAAATTTGACATAGCGGTGGATTAATAGATAAAGACCATATATAATGCCAACAATAGCTCCGAGAAAGAGAATGGCAAAAATGACAAACATGAACCAACCCCAAAAGCCAAAGCTCGTGGAATGAGCCATCAGAATATCATTATACTCACCAAAATTATTATCGACTTCCGCCCATGGGGCAATGAATGTCATGATTAAAAATCGCCAGATATGAGCGAACAAACGGCTTAAAAAGGCCCCTAAATACTCAAAATATGAACTCATAAATATACCCCCATTAGGAAATCCAAGTCCTTGAAACTTTAAATTTTAAATTGACTAAGAAACTGCCAAACATCGTGCAGTTGACGTTGTCGTGATCCCATCCTTCAAGATAAATGGAAATCACAATTCTCTTGGAGATATTGGCCTTAAGAGGGATGTTCATCCCTTCACCTTCACTAAAGCTATCAATATTTTCAAGAGCGATGGAATTTTCTTCTTTAATCGCTAATCCATTAGCAATAGAACTAGCGTAATTAAAAGGTTGAACACCCGCTTCGTGAGCGGAAGAGAAACATGTCAACTCACCATCGAGAGTTGAATCATTTGTTGACGCGTTATCATAAATGGCGTTATCCGTATTTGTCACTTCGCCATAGACGACTTCTTTGCCATTAAAACTATCGTAATGACCATTGAGATCGTTGTCGAGTACACCACCTAATAAAGTGGGCTCCGTTTTAAATGGATCGACGATGTAATAAGCATAATCAGGAAAAGCTTCTTCTCCATCGTCGTTGAGAACGAGAACAGAAATTCGCAATGAATAGATAACTTGATCTAATCGTTGAGCAATTTCTTCTAGTGAATAATGAGCAAATTCTGCATACGAGGAAAGGCGTTGAGCTTTTTCGACATTAGCGGCGCTGTCAGCGACAAACAAGGGTTGCTCATCTTCATCCAATTGACTATCTTTTACTAAAGTGACATAAACATTCTGCGATGATTTCAAATATAATTCCTGAGAATAAAATCCAAATGTTGCCTCGCTAGTATCACTAGGATGATTCATGAACTGACTATTGATTGAACTATATTCACTATAGAAAACAGGAGCAGTAGCGTGATCATTCATCCACAAGGAAGAGAAAGTGCTGCTCACTGGTTTAAAGTTATCAACTTCGGTCAAGCTCGCTTTCGTCAATGAGTTTTCAAAATGAATATTGTCCGTCGATAAGGTGAGTGTGGGATCTTCAAGAGAAATATCAAACCCGCTAATTTGCATATATGAAGCACCGACAAACCAGGCGACTGTCATCGTAATAGATGAGACGAGCAAGCCGGACATCACAATTAAACCAAGAACTGGTAATTTACGTCCCGGCATAGACGACCTCAAAAGATAAATCGAGAGAAAAAAGGGCTCCCACATTAGGATTGATAATACTCAAATCCCACCCTTCAAGAAAGATTTTAGCGTTTAAAAAAGCATAATTACTTTGATTAACCTGAGGATAAGCAAGAGCGACGGAATGATCAGTAAATTGTTCCGTGCCTAAGTATTCGCATGTCTCAGGTATAGTTGATGTCATATCAAGAATTTTAGTCCCCTCTTTATGCTTAGCGTTAAACGAAGTTAAATCTTCATCACTAATTAGGCTATCAGCTGCTTCCGCGGTTGCGTTATGAGCGATATCATCATTCAGAAATTGACCATAAGCCACTTCATATTGGGTGAAATCACCTCCTGAATAAGTATCGTAATAACCATCCGCATCAAGATCAAGGGGACCGCCAACATTTAATGAACTCTGGCCTTTTTCATTTGGATTGATAAGGTATTGAGTCACATTGTTAGATTCATCGGTTCCATCAAGTAAAAGACGAATGCCATTTTTGATATCGGTGTAAGAATTAGGAGTGGCGGCTTCCAAATAGACGGAATAGTTGTCGTAATAGACATTGCTAGCCGCTGTTGATTTGTAACGGAAAACCAGCGGTAAATTGACATAGCGATTGCTGTTGACAACACTCAGATATTCATCATCATTTTCCGTTACGCGATAGACAGGACCATTATAGAGAGTGGCCGTTTCACCAATCTGATGCTTGCCCGTCGTCACAGGCCGAAGTTCATTCGTTGCCGAATTATTCGCGCGCAAAACATAAGCAAGCG
>JBAYDQ010000098.1:0-2915 GCA_041668145.1 Bacilli bacterium
TAAACAGTCACGGTAGCAGCGCCATTAGCAACAGGAGTAACAAGACCGTTTCCGTCAACAGTTAGTACAGATGGATCGCTTGATTCATAAGTATAAACATGATCGACAGGATTCTCAGGATCATAATCACTAGCCTGAGCTTCCGTAATTTCAATTTGGGCAGTTGTTCCGAGTTTAACGGATGTTTCGCCTGAATCCAAAGCGGCACTGAACGAGAAGTAAACAGGTTCTTCAGCCTTAGGACCACAAGCGGTCAATCCTGCAAACAAGAAAGTAACCGATAGAAGTGAAATAACGAATTTTGTTTTTTTCATATCTTTTCTCCTTTCTTTTTAGTGCGATCGTGCATACGTTATGCCAGACCGCCAAAATATGAATTTGGGTTTATTTTAATGTTTATCGTTTATTGTGTAAAGAAATAATTCAAATTTTTTAAAATTTATAATTGATAATAATGAATTATTATCGATATTTGGCTTCAAAAAATCAATTCGGTATTTTAACACCAAATATCATTAATTAACATTTGAATAAATTACGATTTATATTTAAAAAACACGTACTTTAAAACAATTAATCAATTTTTAGCGGTTAAAAATTTTTTTCAATTATTTCTTATCAGTGGAATAGAGATATTGTTGACAGGGTAGATTTTTCCAATAATTAACATGGAGTCGATGCATTTCTTCCACTAATAATCGAATTTTTTCTACGCATGGTCTCGTTGGGAAGAAATCATAATATTCACCATTGACATAGAAAAAGAAGAAACTTAAATCAGTGACGCTAGTACATGTAAAATATGTTTTATAGTTCAAGTCAAAAGACCAAGGCTGGCCAAGTTTGGTGCCTACGAAATGAATGCCTTGATGATCAATGCTCAATTCTCCTTCACCACAGAGCTCGGTAGTCTTTTTATCTTTGACAAAATGATCAGGTGGCAAATAGCCAACCTTGACGTGTTCTTTAAAACAATAATGAGGATCTTCGCGTATTTCTTTAACGATGGACTCGCGTTGCATTATATCCCACTCACAAGGTGACTCAGGAATAACACAGTTATTGTTATAAGGGTGAAAATTATAATAATCATCCATCGTGGCACCATTACCACAATGAGGACATTGAATATAGTTTTTATCAGCTTCCATGTGAAATTCCTCGCCGCATTTTGGACAGCGATAACATAAATCATAAAGATGGCGGCAAATGTTGCCATCATTCACATAGGCGATGTGTTTCTTCTTATTATAAGCATAATCATCAAAGGTAAATTTATCGTTGATAATATCTTCAATTTCTTCTGGCTTCATCTTATTTAAATCATCAGGTGTGAACAATAAAGATAATTCTACTTCCACTTCTCCGATACGATCCGCTTCATCAATTTTAGTATTAGTGAGATACGATCCTTTTAAGGAGACGATGTAGACAGGAATGTGATAAAACTGCAAGAATCGACCTGTTCCTGAACAGATTGGTTGATTCATACCATTATTTGAAGAAACACCCTCAGGAGAAAAGCACACGACTCCTCCTTGACGAATGATTTCATTCATTCCGCGTAAACTAGCGACATCGTTTGTGAAATTTTTCTTTGGAATGATATTCATCAATTGAAAAACTTTATGAAGGTGGCTGCGAAAGAACTCATTGTAACCCGCCAAAATATTAAGGCGTCGAGGAGAAGTGATCGCGGTGATAAAAGCGTGATCGCGTCTTGATTGGTGATTCCAAATGACAAAGGCTGGACCCTGACAATCATTGATATTATTCTTAATGATATAAGTCGGATGATATTTTTTAGCGATGATACGGCGGGAAGCAAAACTATAAATCCAATAAAAGAAAGGGTTTGGAATCTTATAGTGGCGGCGATTTAACTTATCTTGGAGAGTTAATTTACTCTTTTTCATATTAAGTCCTCACTTGATAACAGAGATTTTAATCTACTGATTAGTATAAAAAGTTCAAAACTCGAATACCATGATATTTACATAATTAAGAGAAAAAGATGGTTTTTCTTTCCATCTTTTTTTATTTTTATTTAGTAAACTAAATAATAAACTATTGGCGGAGAATTAGGGATTTGAACCCTAGCGGGGCTTGCACCCCCTACCGGTTTTCAAGACCAGCCCCTTCAGCCACTTGGGTAATTCTCCAGATTGGTGGACCATCCAGGATTCGAACCTGGAACCATTCGGTTATGGGCCGAGTGCTCTAACCGTTGAGCTAATGGTCCTTGACCTAATTAGTTAGGTAGCGAGTAATAATATACCACAAACTATTTTTGATACCTATGTTTTTTTAGGTTGACATTAATTTTCGGTTTGTTTACTTTTTGTAATGTCCAATAACGCTTTTATTCGCATGGATTTTAATCCTTTTAGAAATTGATTTAATGGTCGCAA
Source organism: Bacilli bacterium (assembly GCA_041668145.1). Taxonomy (GTDB): domain Bacteria; phylum Bacillota_I; class Bacilli_A; order RFN20; family CAG-826; genus JAAYDH01. The sequence continues at coordinate 2,412 of JBAYDQ010000098.1, forward strand.
AAATAAGTTCATCTGAGCAATCAAAACTAAAAGATAAAACACCAAAACCATTAATGTTTAGTTTTTTATTTTGAAGTTTAGCTTTTTCTAAAAATTCTTTATTAAAATTAGCGATGCCAAAAAACCATTGATTCTCATCCACTTCATCGTTTTTGGTGTGCAAATTGATTAGTTTATCAATATTTTTAATTTCTTTTGAAATTTGACTTTCAATGGCTTGATTTATAAAATCGCTTCTATTCGCATAAAATCCATCAGCAATCAGTAAATCAATGTACGCTAATGACTTATCTTCGACATTAACTGACACTTTTTCGTAACTCATACTCTAGTCCTTCTTCTGCTCTAATTATGCTCTATTTGGAGTATAGAAGTAAATAAGGAGAAAATAAAAACGTCTGATATTCAAAATCAAACGTATTTTAATAAATGGTAGCTGCGGGGGGATTTGAACCCTCGACCCACCGGGTATGAACCGATTGCTCTAGCCAGCTGAGCTACACA
>JBAYDQ010000099.1:0-2912 GCA_041668145.1 Bacilli bacterium
ACGGAGATGTCGCTGAGTATCACTTCTCGTATTACCCCGTGGTTCTAAATCCATTTGTTGGTTTATCTGGAAGTGGAGTGAGCGATGCAGCATTACAATCCGCCACGGATCCAAATACCGCTTTTGGTCAAAACTACTTCGCCATTTATCAATGGCTAAAATACAATCAAACCCATAAATTTGTTGGAGACACATATAAATATGGATTCAGCAATGAGAAAATTGATGGAGACTTATATTATTCCATCTTATATTCGGGATTAGCTTCAACCATCCCTGCCTTTATGGTCGGTGGACTAGCTGGCTATGGAGTAGGATCTTGGACTTTGAGCATGTGGATTACAAACGCTAATAACTATGCCGATAGTTTAGAAGCGCTATTAAGAGACACTCAAGGACTCAATGCTCTTCCTATATCCTCACCAACTGGAGCAATCAGTTCCAAACAAATGGACCAGTATATTAACTTTTCAAATTTAAGTGACTGGGCCTATATGCCAGATGACTATCAAACATTCGCTGATTATTTAGAATCGATTAAGGTTGAAGAGCATCTTCGCTATAACCAGGATGATTATTTACTAGAAGCTTATGACTATAGTGGGAACAGTCGAGCCACTAATAACTTCCGCGATCACAATAATGGATACCCAGTGAGTGAAGATGTCTCAATTCCTGCCATTTCAAGAGTGAATCCAATTCTTCCAGAGAACTATAAGGATGTTTATTTCCTTGAAGATAGCACTGACGTTTTGGGCGATTTTGAGAATACTTGCAGTCAAGCTCAAGTCGATAATAAAACGCCTTATATTTTCCGCTTCGCTCACACTTATTCTTACTTGTTTTCGATGTTTTATAATCGCATCGACAAAACCACAAGCGAACCGAAGTATTCAAACCGCGCTGGAACATACGAAATCGCCACCGGAATCTATAACCTGGTTTCATTGGATCTAACATTCGCTAAAGATGGCGTGGAAACCATCATGCCAATATGCGCGGACCCACTCAATATCAATCCAGGATTAATGCCAAATATTGATCCTACACTTAGTAATGATGGAATGAATATTTTATACATCATTTTGGCGATAATCGCCCTTATCGTCGCCATCTTTATTTTCATTAAATTGTTGCCTCAAATAATTCTAAACACAATCAAGATTTTTAAAGAAATCAAAAGAAAATAATCAATAAGGAGATCTCGTTTATGGAAGACAAGAAAAAACTTTCGCCATGGAAAAAAATCCTGGTTGTCCTAATCTTGGCCGTTTCTGTGATACTGGTCTCCTTTTTTATGCACTCTTGTAACAGGGTAGGAGTGGATATTAATGTCAGCGAAATAGTGGGCAGTTCTTACTTCTCAGCGAAAAAGAATTACATCCTCAATTTTGTCACCGAAGAATTGGCTAATTACATCGATGAGAGTAAAGAAGAATCAGCGTTACTCAGCTACACAATCAAAGATAACGTTGTCTATTTAGAAATGGTGGAGGAGAAAGCTGTTTTTGTCATTTTAACTAACAATCAAATCCTCTATCAAAAAGTGAACATTATTTTGTTCAGAATGGAGCAATAATCATGAAAAGAATGAAGATACATTTAAAGGCCTATGATGTCGTGATTATTGTCCTATTATCCCTATTGGCCATCTATACGGGATTTCAAATCACTTCCCATCTATTGTTGGTCAATTCCGCTAAAGCATTAATCGATTCAATAGTTTATTATTTCCGTAGCATTTTTTCGCCAGGAACAATTGGAGATGAGGGTGTTAGTTTTCTTATCATCGATGAGAATATTATCAAAAGCGTATTACCAATTGATTTTAAGGTGTTCGGCTATCGCTTTTTATCGTTTTTTGAACTATTGGTCAACCCCGACAATATCGGCTCTGCTTGGGCCGCTTTTCTAGTATTCTTAAAAGATTTATTAATGATTCTCATGATCATCCTTCCGCCCATGTTACTAATCTTTGGAATTTATCGTTATTTTGTCTTAAAAAACTATCATAAGGGTGTGCAAGAAGAATCAAAGCCTTTAAAGAAACTAAAAAAATGGAGAAAGCCATTTGACAAGTTTGTTCTGCTACTCAAGAACCTCTTCTTCTATTGGAAAGATAGTAAGGTGTATGTCGTTATTACTTTTATCCTGGTCGGTTATAACCTTAATATCCTTTCTATGCTCATGCTCTTATTCGCCTGGTATCTCTATTTCATTTTTTCCATCAATTTTTTATCGATCTATCATCTAGCAGTCCGCTTGCTTTTATGCCTATCTCCATTATTCAGATCATACTTTATACCATTATGGGTAATTGGCATCATTGCTTTAGTCATCTATCTCAAAATTAAAGCTGGATACATGACATTGCATAAGCTACTGGAACGAGATATTGATATCGTCGATTCTACAGGAGTCTCTTTAATGCTAGTTGGTGGCCCAGGAGCGGGAAAAGGATCCTGTGGCGTGATTATTCAAATCATCATGGAATACTTGCTCAGAAGCAAAGCAAATGCACTCATGATGGAAATTCGTTTAGAGTTTCCCGAATTCCCCTGGCGTGAAATCGAAATAATTATCGAAAACAGGATGTCTGGGCCAAAAGAAAAACAATTTAAAAACAAAGTGCAGGTTGAGTATCATTTCCACTCCTATTTTGAAAAAGAACGCGTCTGGGAAGAGAAAAAGACAATCTTTGGATATTCACTTAAAACTAAGAAGAAACTTTACTGGGACTCGCTAAAACAAGAGACAATTCTTGAAGCGATTTTGGACTATGCGCAACTATATTACATTTATCCTTACCGCCTCACAGTGGGCAATTTCTCTTTAAGAATTGACAAACAAGTGGAACTCAACGAATGCCACGCCAGGATGACATTTGATCCTTTCCATACTGACCCGCGAAA
>JBAYDQ010000100.1:0-2894 GCA_041668145.1 Bacilli bacterium
AACAAGCGGAGGTTGATGAAACCATGATATGGCGATTGGAAAGAGCCTCCACTACGACACTGGCTTTACGATTTTTCAATGAAAAATTGACGATATAAGGGCTGGCGTCAGAAGGCGAATTTATTTCATATAATTCACTATTTTTAATTAAATAGTCGGTGATTTGCTTGGTTAATGAAGAAATATAGCTGATTTTTAATGGAATATTAGATAATGCTAATCGGACCGCTTTGCTCAAAGAAACCGCCATCGCCACATCGTTAGTTCCAGAGCGGTAATTATTCTCTTGACCACCACCGCAATTAAGAGGACATAGTTCAATTTTCTTGCGCTTCAGTAGACCGCCACAACTATTTAAACCGTGAATTTTATGACCGGCAAAAGAAATAAGATCAATTTCAGCATAATCAATATCCATCTTTCCTACACCTTGAACAGCATCGACATGGAAAAATACTTTCGGATATTTCCTTAAAATGTGAGCGATATTATGAAGGGGATTAATTGCTCCTGTTTCATTATTTACTGCCATTAAAGATACCAAAACTGTCTCATCATCAAGAGCGTTTTTAAGGTCTTCAAGACGAATAGTTCCCTTTTCATTAAGCGGTAAATAGGTCACGCGAAAACCAAATTTTTCTTCTAATTGTCTCATCACCTCTAAAACTGAAGGATGTTCGCCTAAAGATGTAATTAAATGTTTGCCGCGATTTTGATATTGGAAAGCCACCCCTTTAATGGCTAAATTATTGGCTTCCGTCGCTCCACTGGTAAAAATCATTTCGTGGTCCTTTAAATTGAAGCAGGTTAAAATTTGCTCCCGTGCTTGCGATAAAAGACGAAGAGCTTTTTGCCCTTCAAAATGGATGCTGCTAGGATTAGCAATATATTGAATAGCGACTTTTTGATACGAGTCTAATATTTCAGGATTAATTAAAGTGTTAGCAGCATTATCTAAATAAATATTCTTATTTGCGAGCATCCGTTTGTTCCTCAACATGCATGCGACGATAGATGGCACTAGCGTCATGATAAACTTTTAAAAATTCACCATCATAGAATGATTTTTCTAAGACATTGAGTTGTTGGTGAACATCTTTTTGATGATTGCGATCGCGATTAGCATAAACGATGGCGCTTTCCGCCAATTGCGCTTCGCGACATTTATTTTCTGCATCGTCAAAAAAGGCATTCGCGACATTTTTCAAAGTATCAACTTTTTCATTGATGGAGGCCACATCAATTGGCTTAACTTTCAAAGCGACGTCAATCTCATTTAAGAGAGAATAGCAATTTTCGATTTGCTCTTTATATTTATTGGAGAAGTCAGGGATATCGAGATTACGAAGCATACTTTCCACTTGTTTGCAGTGATAATAATAGGCAAAGACCATCGTGTAGGCTTCTTCGCTTGAATACTTTAAAGAGTCGAGATAAGTTTTAAAATCTAATACTTCCGCATTGGCTGAATCATAATCACTGGTCAATTCATCAAGCTTTCGTTTTAACACGCTATAGGGTTGCTTAGTCGAAGAATGAATAAAATTATCGAGATTACGTTTCGAATTACCTAATTTATTCATATTCTCTTTTAAAATATCAATCTGTTCTTTTTGCTCATCAGAAATAACATAAATGTTGTTCACCTCGGGTAAGATAGAACAAATTTTTAAGAAGACTTTCTCTAATTCGATGACTTTGGTATAAAGAGCATCACAAGATTTATTAAAATCTTCTTTGTCGTTTGTTTCTTCCATTAAAAGATCATGAGTTTGTTCGATTTCTTTTTGAATTTGATCAAGAGAATCCATCACTCCCGCTGTTTCAAGATTAACTAATTTTTTACGAATTGATTCAATAGTGATATTCCAGACATCAACACGATGTTTGAAAGCTAAATTGAAAAGAGGAATTCCTCGACTTTCCACTTCGCTATATTCCTTCGTAATAGCGGCGATTTTATCTGGCACAATTGATTGAGTGAGAATACATAGATTAGGTAATTGGCCCAAAGTGGAATCAAGAGCTTTAATTACTTTGCCAATAACAGGAATAAGAGCATTGGCTTCTTCATACTCTGCCCCTTCGATATGATTCTCAAATTCGGAGAAAGAGGTATCGAGTTTGTCAAAAACTTTGGTAAAAGAAGAAGTAACTAATTCCAAGTCATTAGAGTTAGCGTAAAAAATTTGTTTCACTCGTCGATAATCTTCTTTCAATTTCAAGACGAGATGACGAGACTCTTCTTCAGGCTTGATGACCTCAAACAAATCATTATCTAATTGGTTAACATTTTGTTCAAAAGACGCGACAGCTTTTTTCGTATCGAGAATGACATTTTTAATATTTTGAAATTGATTATTAGCGATAAGGGCTTTGAGTTGTTTAATCATCGACTCGGCAAATTTATCTTCGCCTTCAAAAACACCTTTAAATCGTCGCGAGAAATCATTATATTTCTCAACATATAATAAATTAGTGCGAGAAATAATCTCTAAACGATGGATGTATTGAGAATCTTGCCCAATTAATAAAGCGTCAAGATAAGAATATTTTCTCTCCAACTCTTTGACTTGTCGACGGATAGCGTTACGAGAAAAAACGAAATGATAGAGAAGATAGATACCGAGAACAAGTAAAATTCCCACGCCAACACAAATGAGAATAATACCGATTTGATTAGCGTCGATAAGAACAAAACTTGTCATATTTATCTCCTTTCGCTCCTAATTTCTACATTAAAAATGTAAGAGTTGATACATCATTCATATTTTATAGGTTTTTTCTGACAATATAAAACCTTTTCAACAAAAAAATTATTTTCTCGAAATTAATCTTGGTTCAATTTAGTAAGGACTTTGCATACTATCCTTATGGATAGATATACGAGGTAG
>JBAYDQ010000101.1:0-2887 GCA_041668145.1 Bacilli bacterium
AGCAAAATTCGTAGCACGATGATTTTGGCTTGTGCACTCGTTGAAACGACAGCTATTTATTCGCTTCTCATCTCAATTCTTTGCTTATTCAAAATCGGTGGCTAATAAGGAGTAAGAAAAATGATTTATGGTATTAACTTTTTGATGCTATCCGATATTTCGGATGAGTTAGGTACTATTCGTGAGAAACTAATTGGCACGAATGTATTTTCTTTTGTAGTGCAACTTTGCGCGACTTTAGTTTTAATTCTTGTCGTCATTTATTTCGCTTATAAGCCAGTGAAGAAATTGCTCAAAAAAAGAGCAGATTATATCGAATCAAATATCACTGATAGTGAAAAGAACAAAGTTATCGCTGAACAGAATGTCAAACAATCGAATGACATGATTTTAGCGAGCAAAAAAGAAGCCTCAACGATCATCGAAAAAGCCAATAAAGAAGCTCTCAAACAGCGTGTTGATCTCGTCGAAGAGACCAAAGGCGAAATCAAACAGATGAAGAAAGACGCCGAACTCGATATTGAGCGTTCTCGTCAAGAAACTCTTCAGGCTGTTCATGAAGAAATGGTCAGTGTCGCTTTAGCGGCCTCACGCGAAATTTTGAAGCGCGAAGTCAATGAAAAAGATGACGCTAAATTAGCGGAAGATTTTATTAAGAAATTGGATTAAAGTATGAATGAAATTGCCTCACGTTATGGATTAGCTTTATTCTCCCTTGCTCTCGAACAGAACAAGGTCTTGGAATATCAAGCGCAATTAAAGGAACTAAAGAGTCTTTTGATTAAGAACACTGATTTTATCACCGTTCTTGACTCGGCTTTTCTTCCTCTTTCTCAACGCCTCCATATCGTCAGCCAAACTTTTGTGAATATCGATGACGAAATTCTTAATCTCATTAAGATTGTCATCACGAACAATCGCGCTCGTTATCTACTCGACATTTTCGATAGTTTTAATTCCTTCTGCAATGAAGAGCGTGGCATCAAAGAAGGACTCGTTTATTCAACGATTCCTCTCGATGAAAAAGTTAAGAGCCAAATCGAAGCCAAAATCTCCAAGATCGAACATTGTAATGTTGAACTTACCAATCATCTTGATTCCACCTTAATCGGAGGAGTAAAAGTCGTGATTGATGGGCGAATCTACGATGGATCAATCAGCAATCAAATTGAAAAAATGAAATCGAGCCTTTTAGGAAAGGAGGGTCACTTCAATGAAAATTAACGCTAATGAAATTAGTGCTCTCATTAAAGAACAAATTAAAAATTACCATCACGAAATCGAGAGTAGTGATGTGGGAATCGTCGTCACGGTAGGTGATGGTATCGCTGTCGTCTATGGTCTTGATCAAGCGATGCTTGGTGAACTTTTGCTTTTCCCTCATGACATCTACGGTATGGTGATGAATTTAGAGACTGATCAAGTTGGAGTTGTTCTTTTAGGAGATGATACACTCATCAAGGAAGGCGACACTGTTAAACGTACCAAACAAGTCATGGAAGTCCCTGTCGGAGACGCGATGCTGGGACGAGTGGTGAACGCTCTCGGTCAACCAATTGATGGACTAGGTGATATCGCTACAAATAAAAAACGTCCCATCGAAGTTATCGCTCCTGGTGTTATCACGCGTAAAAGAGTGGATACTCCTCTTGAAACGGGTATCAAAGCTATTGACTCGATGATCCCAATTGGTCGTGGACAACGTGAATTAATTATTGGCGATCGTCAGATTGGTAAAACAGCGATTGCAATCGACACGATTATCAATCAAAAAGGTAAAGATGTCATCTGTATTTATGTAGCTATTGGTCAAAAGAACTCGACTGTCGCTCAGATTGTCGATCGTTTGAAGAAATATAAAGCCATGGACTACACCGTTGTCGTGGCCGCGACCGCTAGTGAACCCGCTCCATTACTCTATATCGCTCCTTATGCAGGATGTGCGATGGGCGAAGAGTGGATGAATCGAGGCAAAGATGTCTTAATTGTTTATGATGATCTAAGCAAACACGCTGTGGCGTATCGTGCCTTGTCTCTCTTATTAAAGAGATCCCCAGGTCGTGAAGCTTATCCGGGCGATGTTTTCTATCTCCATAGTCGCCTTTTAGAAAGAGCTTGTAAACTCGATGATAAATTTGGTGGTGGTTCGATGACCGCTTTGCCAATTGTCGAAACTCAATCAGGCGATATTTCAGCTTATATTCCCACCAATGTCATCTCTATCACAGATGGACAAATCTTCTTAATTACCGATTTATTTAATGCCGGTCAAAGACCTGCCATTGATAGTGGCTTCTCGGTTTCTCGTGTCGGTGGTGACGCGCAGTATAAAGCCATGAAACAGGTGACGGGATCATTAAAAATTGATTTAGCAAGTTTCAATGAGATGAAGTCATTTGCGCAATTTGGTAGTGATCTTGATGCGAGCACCGTCAAAATCTTAAAACATGGTGAAGTGCTCATGCAAGTTTTGCGTCAAGGGCAATATCAACCCTACTCTTTAGAACATGAAGTCTTTGAATTATTTGTCGCCAAGAATGGTTTTTTAGACACTGTTGCCTTAGATAAAGTGCCCAGTGTGCTTAATGATGCCTATCGCTATGTCAAATCTTCCTATAAGAATCTCTTAGAAGATATTCGCACGAAAAAGGAAATTACCCGAGCTACCGAAAAGCAACTCCTTCTCGCTGTGCAAGAATTTTTTGAGATTAACAATCAGAAAGCCTAAGAGGATATATGTCGCAACAAATCACAAGAATTAAACAAAGAATCAAGTCAGTCACTGGCGCTCTCAAAGTGACGAGCGCGATGAAACTTGTCTCCACCGTTAAACTTCGCAAGTGGAAAAACAAAATGCTGGCTAACAATGATTACTCTTCGCGCATCA
>JBAYDQ010000102.1:0-2880 GCA_041668145.1 Bacilli bacterium
ACTATTTAAACTACATTAAAGAGCACAACATCAATATTGATGATGTGGTTATCGTCTCACCTGATCACGGATCAAATACAAGAGCAGATTATTTGATGCACCGCATCGGCGGAACGAAAGTCATCCTTGATAAAGTGAGACCAAAACCTAATCTAGCTGAGCACCTTATTATTGATGGAAAATTCGTTAAAGATAAAATTTGCATTATCATTGACGACATTATTGACACTGGTGGAACAATTATCTCGGCTGCCAAATTGCTTTATGAAAATGGCGCTAAAGATGTTCTCGTTGGTGCCACACATGCGGTGTTTTCCACCAATTGCTTAACAGAATTCTGCAAAGCTCACATTTGTGATATTGTGGTCACAAACACCATAGAGCAAAGATCAATCAAGGGTGTTACTGTTCTTGATATATGTCCATTAATCATCGATCAAATTAAATAAAACTAAGAGTGTTGTCCTTGCCTAACCACTCATAAAAACAAGGAGGAAATTATTTTGAAAATTTCAGTTAAAGATATGGCTTATAATGGCATCATTGCCGCTTTATATGTCGTTTTGACGTTAATAACCTACCAATTCTCATATGGTCCTATTCAGTTTCGCGTTGCCGAAATTCTCGTTCTCCTCTGTTTTTTTCGTAAAGATTATATCATTGGATTAACAACTGGCACATTGATTGCCAATTTATTTTCTTCTGTTTCTCCACTTGATATTCTATTTGGAACTGTCGCTACTATTATCGCTTGTCTATTAGTTATGTATTCAAAAATATTGCTTGTCGCTTTGATTTTTCCTGTTGTTTCGAATGGTTTGCTAATCGGCTTATTACTCTATTTTTTTACTGATTCATCAGTTTCATTTTGGTTTTATGCCAGCACTGTCGCTCTCGGTGAGTTGGCGGTAATGGTCGTGGGGTATATTCTTTTTATGTTATTAAAAAGGCAGAAGATGTTTTTAAAACTCATTCGCGCAAATCAGAATGTTGCTTTTAAACTATGATATTGTTTAAAATAGTTTGAACGCATGAAAGACTTTTATTTAGAAATATTACATATCGATAAGCAGACTGGAGCCCGTTATGGAATCTTGCACACTCCCCATGGAAATGTGGAAGTGCCAATGTTTATGCCAGTTGGGACATTAGCCACGGTCAAAACACTTTCTCCTGAAGAACTCAAAGATATGGGAGCGGGTGTTATTTTAGCTAATACCTATCATCTTTTTGTTCGACCTGGCGCTGATATTGTTCAAAAAGCAGGTGGACTTCATAGATTCATGAATTATGATGGACCAATTTTAACTGATTCTGGTGGGTTTCAAGTTTTCTCGTTAGCAGAAAAAAGAAAGATTACTGAAGATGGTGTCAATTTTAAAAATCATCTCAATGGTGATAATCTCTTCTTCTCCCCTGAAAAGGTCATTGAAATTCAAGAGCAATTAGGAGCTGACATTATTATGTCTTTTGATGAGTGCATTCCTTGGCCCTCATCTTATGAATATGTGAAGAAATCAACTGAGAGAACCATTCGTTGGGCTAAGCGTGGCCTTTTAGCTCATCATCGTGATGATCAGGCCCTATTCGGCATTGTTCAAGGCGGAGACTACCAAGATTTACGTCAGATGTGCGCCGAAGCTCTCGTGGAAATGGATTTTCCTGGCTATTCCATCGGTGGAACCTCCATCGGTGAACCGAAAGATAAATGTTTTGAAATGATTGACTATGCCATTAAATACTTACCATTCGACAAACCACGTTACCTGATGGGCGTTGGATCAATTGATTATCTTTTAGGTGGCATTGCTCGCGGTGTTGATATGTTTGATTGTGTTTTACCAACACGACTCGCTCGCCATGGAGCCTTAATGACTTCGCAAGGACGAGTGAATATTAAAAATGAGAAATATAAAGAAGATTTTACTCCTTTAGACCCTCACTGCGATTGTTATTGTTGCCAGAATTATACCAAAGCTTATCTTCGTCACCTTTATGTTTGTGATGAGACATTTGGCAAGAGATTAATGTCTATTCATAATCTTCGTTTTCTCATCCACTTAATGGAAGGCGCTCGCCAAGCGATAAAAGAAGATCGCTTCGGCGATTTCATGAAGATTAACCTTACTGCTTTTGGTGATGAAAGAGGCTTTTAATGGATATAAATTTATTTGATTTTACCTTACCTGAAGAGTTGATTGCTCAAAAACCTGTCGAGCAACGAGATCACTCTCGTCTTTTAGCAATTGATTATGGTCATAAAACTTACGAGGATAAAAATTTTTATGACATTCTCGGTTATTTGAAAAAAGGTGATGTTCTCGTTCGAAACAACACGAAAGTTATCCCCGCTCGTCTCTTGGGAATTAAAGAGAAAACGGGCGCCCATTGTGAACTACTTTTGCTTAAGCAAATTCAAGGTGATAACTGGGAATGTTTATGCCGTCCCGCTAAATCTTTAAAGGTCGGTTCAAGAGTGGACTTTGGCGATGGAACGTTGATCGCTGAATGCCTCGAAGAAAAAGAGGAAGGAATTCGCATTTTTAAATTTATTTACCAAGGTATTTTTCTAGAAGTACTCGATCAATTAGGCAAAATGCCACTTCCACCATATATTAAAAAACAATTGTGTAGTAATGACCGTTACCAAACGGTATATGCTAAATTTGAAGGGAGCGCTGCCGCTCCGACAGCGGGATTTCATTTCACGGACGAGATATTTCAAAAAATTCACGAAAAAGGTGTTGAGGTTATCGATATCACGCTTCACATTGGATTAGGGACCTTTCGGCCAGTTAAAGTCAACGATACGAAAGATCATATTATGCATAGTGAAGTTTATGAAATGAGTGAAGAATCCGCTCAGTTGTTAAATGAAGC
>JBAYDQ010000103.1:0-2875 GCA_041668145.1 Bacilli bacterium
ACCCGCATAACTACCTTGGCAAGGTAGTGTTCTACCACTGAACTACACCTGCATAATGCATCGGCCATCCAAATTTGGCTTAATTATTATAGCAAATGAAATACAAGATGCAATATAATTTCAAATCGAAAAGGAGATAAAAAATGATTACTAACCAAGAACTTGCCAATCTCATATTCCCCAATGTCACTGAGACAGTTGAAGATTTAGAAAAAGAGTTTCCTAATCGTCAACTTCCTGAAGGGGCAGAAGTCACTCGTTTTGCGCCGAGTCCAACCGGTTTTTTGCATACTGGTTCTCTTTTTACTAGTTTAATTTGTCGAAAGGTCGCCACTCAAACACAAGGAATCTTTTTTATTCGTCTTGAAGATACGGATACCAAGCGTGAAATACAAGGTTCAGGAGAAGAACTTCTTGAGCAATTAAAAATATTTAACATTATTCCCGATGAGGGATATATGGGCAATAGTCAAAAAGGCAATTATGGGCCTTATGTCCAATCGCAGAGAGCGGATATTTATCGCGTGGTGATAAAACATCTTCTCGCCTTAGGAAAAGCCTATCCTTGTTTTTGCACTCCGGATGATTTAAATGAAATACGCGCTCGCCAAGAAGCCGCTAAATTAGTTCCAGGATATTATGGACAATTTGCCAAATGCCGATTCTTAACAAATGAAGAAAGAGCCACGCGTCTTTTAGCAGGTGAACCTTTTGTCATCCGCTTTAAATCAAGTGGAAACCATCTTCGTAAAATTCGTGTTCACGATTTAGTGCATGGCGATTTTGAAATCGCTCAAAATGATCAAGATATTGTCATTTATAAGAGCGATGGGCTTCCAACTTATCATTTCGCTCACGTTGTCGACGATCATTTTATGAAGACGACCACTGTCATTCGCGGCGAAGAGTGGATCGCCTCTCTTCCTATTCATTTAGAACTATTTGAAGCATTAGGGTGGAACGCCCCTCTTTATGCTCATTTACCCGTGATTATGAAACTAGATGAAAATGGAAATCGAAGAAAATTATCGAAGCGTTTAGATAGTGAAGCGGCGGTGAGCTATTTCTTGCAAGATGGCTATCCATCGGAAGCTCTCATTATGTATTTGATGACAATTGCTAATTCCAATTTTGAAGAGTGGATTTTCCTTCATCATTTTGAAAAGATGGAAGATTTTGTTTTCTCTTTTGACAAAATGTCGTTAGATGGAGCTTTGTTCGACATTGGCAAATTAAATTTCTTTGCTCGCGAAATTTTAGCGAAAAAAACCAAAGAAGAAATTTATGATATGGCTGTCACTTATGCGGATAAATATCAACCTAAACTTTTAGAAGTTATTAAACGTTCTCCTGATTATTTCATGGAAATTATGAATATCGAAAGAGAGAAAGAAAATCCGCGGAAGGATTATGAAAAATTTGGTGATTTATTATCATCAATTAGTTTCTTTTATGATGATTTTTATCAAGATTTATTAAAAACATCACTTCCATTTAATGAACGATTTGATCGACAGACAATATCTCGTGTTCTCACTGCGTTGAAAGAGCAATTGTCTCTCGATGTCGACGAGCAATCGTGGTTTGCCTCAATGAAAGATATTGGGACAACATTAGGATTTGCTCCAAATGGTAAACTCTATAAAACTAATCCTGAGAATTATCTCGGTTCGATTGGGGATGTCGCCGAGATGCTACGCATCGCTTTAACAGGAAAGAAAAATAGTCCTAATCTCTACTATGTAATGAGAGTCTTAAGCAAAGAGAGATGCGACAAGCGAATTGAACAGGTTATTTCTTCATTTTAATTTTTTATGAGAGTGTTATAATACTCTCACTGGTCCCATGGTCAAGAGGTTAAGACGAGACCCTCTCAAGGTCTAATCCCGAGTTCGATTCTCGGTGGGATCACCAAAAAGATTAGTAAGCTTTGATAGTTGATCAAGGCTTTTTCTTTTTTCTAGAATATAATGAAAATATGAGAGCGTTATTTTTATATAACCCCATCAGTGGCAAAGGACTCACGACTCGGCAAATCACCTATATTTATCGTCAACTTTCATCAGTTTACGAAAAAGTTGATTATCAATTATGTCAAACTGATGATGAATTATCACATTTTGTGGAATTGAGTTGTGGTCAATATGAAGTGCTTATTTTCGCTGGTGGTGATGGAACTTTTCATCATATTCTCAATGCTTTAAAAGACCATTCTTCTCGACCGATAATCGGTATTATTCCTTGTGGCACACTCAATGATGCGAGCAAGAACTTTGGTTATCGAAAAAGTATTTCTCAAGCCTTACAAATTATAAAAAAAGGTTACACTAGAAAAATTGATGTTTTTAAAGCCAATGATGTTTATGGTGTTTTTTCTCTTTCGGTAGGAACCTTTTCCTCAATTCCTTATCTCGTCAAGCATAATAAGAAAAAACGACACGGACGATGGGCTTATTATTGGAAGGCCTTATCCAGTTTATGTCATCGTCATCAAATTACTGGGGAAGTTTTAATATCCTCTAATCAACAAGCGATTTCTTTTCAATCTTCATTTATCCTCTTTCTCAATAGTGCTTATATGGGTGGGTTTAAAATCAATTCTCATTCAAGCTTAGATGATGGTTATATCGATTTTCTCTATACTGATAAAGGCTGGTTCAATGGTCTGTTTCGATATTTTTTCCGCCGACATCTCGTAAATCATTATTCTTTAAGTGACGGACTAGTGAAATTAGAAAGGATTGATGATTGGGATATTGATGGGGAAAAAATGACTTGTCAAGAAATCCATATTCAGGTCTTAAAAGACTATCTTCAAGTCATTTCAAATGAACATTTTTAACATAAAATAATCGGGAATTGCAACTTTTTTGTG
>JBAYDQ010000104.1:0-2865 GCA_041668145.1 Bacilli bacterium
ACCCTTCACTACTCGTTAAATACGAGGCTAACGTTAGTCCAAATATCGCTGTTTATAGCGAACTCTTAAGTGTCGCTCATGCCGCGTGTCGAAGAATCAATTTTGCCAAGGCTAAAAACATCGCTCTTTTCGGTGATGGTATTATGGCTTATGTAGTTTATTTAGTGTTAGCGTATGTCTATCATGTAAAAATTACTGTTTTTGGTATCAGCCAAGATAAATTAGCGATGTTTAAAAACGCGATGCCAACAACTTACGCTGAATATGATGGCTCCTTATTTGATACTCTTATTGAATGTGTTGGTGGCAAATTTAGTGAAGATGCGATTAATCAAATGATTGATATCTCCCAAGTTGGAGCTGATCTCATTTTGATGGGAGTGAGCGAAAGTGGTGCTAATATCAATACGCGGAAAATTCTCGAGAAAGGCTTGGCACTTAAGGGCGTAACACGTAGCACAAGAGAAGATTTTGAAAAAGTTAGTCAAGCCTTAAAGAGTGAATCATTACAAAAAGCGATTCAACCTATGGTTCTCTCAGTTACTAAAATTAAGTCCATTAACGATATCTATCATTGCTACGAAGAAGATATAAATAATAAAACCATTATTGGTAAAAATATTATGAGTTTCTAATAAAAACACTGCAAATATTGAATTAATGCAGTGTTTTTTTGTTTTATTAGAGAAGAATGTTTTCTTTTCGATTGGCGACGATATAACCATTGCGATTATAGACATCATCGCGATTATATGTCAGAGGAGAACCATCCGGTTGAACAAATATTCCTCCGGCTTCTGTGACAATAATCTGGCAAGCAGCCGTATCCCATTCTTTGGTTCCAGCACTCATACGATAAGTGATTTCAGCCAATCCTTGAGCGATACGACATGGTTTAAGAGATGAACCAAATTTTTCTTGGTGTTTAATCTTATCAGAATGCTTATCAATAAGAGCTCTTTCTTTATCATTGGAGTGAAAGACACTACATAAAACGGTCAAATCTTCGGTCTTGTCATTGACATGAATTCTTTGGTCGACACCATTGATGCGATAAAAAGCTCCTTGCCCCTTTACGGCGTAGTAAATTTCACCTGTTAAAGGGACGATAACAACTCCGACGACAAGTTCGTGTTTGTAGGCTAAGGCAATATTGGTCGTAAATCCACCATCACGAGCGACAAAATCTTTAGTTCCATCAACTGGGTCAACAATCCAAACATAGTCATTTTTTAAGCGTTCTTTATTATCTTCGCTTTCTTCGGTTAAAAAAGCATAAGATGGGAAAGCCTCTCCTAATCTTTGACGAATAATGGAGTCAGCTGTTTTATCAGCTAATGTAACAGGAGAGTTGTCTTCTTTAATTTCGACATCAAAACCATGATGATAGATTTCCATGATTTTTTCTCGAGCTTCTAAGCCGGCGGAAATGGCACTTTGTAATTCATTTTCCCACATATAAATCTAGACTCCTTTTTTATATTCAATAATCGCGGTATCTAAATCAGAAATAATCTGCTTAATATTGTCAGGATCAAAATGAGGAATTGTCACTCCCGCTGCTAATTGGTGACCACCACCACCATATTTTAAAGCGATTGGTTGAACAGCAGGGCCGTTGCTTCGAAATTCCACATGATTGCTACCATCTTCATTTTCACAAAAGAAAACCCAGATGGGATATCCAGCAATATTACCAATCAAATTGACCATATTGCCCGCTCGACTAGCGGATAATCCATATTTTTGAAGATGTTCTTTGGCAATAACTAAATAAATAACTCCCGTTGGTGTCTTTTGGTAATTGGAATAAGCAAAGCCTTTAAAAGCGAGTGATTTTTCATCCGTTATATTTAATATATAATTCAAAGCGCTGGGATCGGCACCCATTTCACAAAGCCACGCGACTTGATGAAATGTCTTTGGAAAATCCTGGATATATTGAAAACGACCCGTATCAGTTAAAATGCCCAGATAGAGAGCTTCCGCAATAGTTTGATTGATTTTAAGATGATTTCCGGCGATTAAATCAGCGACTAATTCACATGTCGAATTAGCTTCTTCATTAACAACTTGTTCACCTTCAACAAAGGAACCTGTATCAACATGATGGTCAATTTTCACCCAAGCTAAAGCCTCTTTAACTCTTTGATCTTCCATTCGCGAAATGTCGTTAGCATCAACGAGAATAGCTAATGAATTTTTGATTATTTCATCACTAACATCGTCTAGTTTTCCCAATCGATCAAAAAAGGCTCGATATCCTGTTCCGACCGCATAAACATTCTTATGAGGAAATGACAATCTCAATGTATTGCGAAGAGCAATTTCTGCTCCATAACAATCCCCATCAGGATTGATATGGCCAAAGATAACAATGGAATCAAAATTATTTATTTGGGTAATAATTTTCTCAAACATTATAGAGTGTCTGCTTCCTCTTCTTCAGTTGATTCGGTAGAAGGTGAGTCATCTTCGATTTTCTTCTCATCGAAAACTTCGTTATATTCCTTCTCTTCAACTTCTTCTTCTTCGTCATCATCAGCCGCTTCAACATCACTATAGACATCTTTCATGTCAATATGAACTTTGTCGAAAGTGTGGCGACTTCGTAAATCCCAAGTATTTTCACCGAGAGTTACAAAGCGTCCATCGAGCATAAGATTGGTATAGAAACGGCTAATCTTTTTATCAGCCTCTTCTTTAGACAATTCGGCTTCCTTGGCGACATATTCGCATATTTGAGCGAATGTAACGGGCTCTTTTTGCTTACTGATGAATTCATAAGTAAGATCTAAAAATGATTTTGGCATATTTTTCTCCTTCTCCTTTTACATTTTTTCTGGAGCACTAACGCCCACTAAA
>JBAYDQ010000105.1:0-2846 GCA_041668145.1 Bacilli bacterium
AAAGCGATTATTATGGCGACTGGCTGTTATGAGCGAGGTGCGGGAGCCATTCAAATTCCTGGTGATCGTTGCGCGGGTATCATCACCGCCGGGACAGCGCAAAAATATCTCAATATTCATGGTTATTTATGCGGTAAACGCATCGTCATTTTAGGAAGCGGAGACATTGGTTTGATCATGGCGCGTCGCCTGACACTTGAAGGAGCTAAAGTTATCTGTGTCAGTGAAATCATGCCTTATAGCAATGGCCTAAATCGCAATATTGCTCAGTGCTTAGACGATTATCATATTCCTCTTTACCTCTCGCGTTCTGTCAGCCAAGTAATTGGTAAGCAACGTCTTGAAAAAGTGGTGTTATCAGCCGTCGATGAAAAGATGAAATTTATTCCAGGAACGGAGATGGAAATTGAATGCGACACGCTTATACTTTCTGTCGGACTGATTCCTTATCTTTCTCTTTTAAACAATATTGGTTGTCCGATTAGCTCGACAAAAGGACCGCTTGTCAATGAGCATCTAGAAACTAAGATAGAAGGCATTTTCTCTTGTGGCAATTGTCTTCATGTCCATGATGTCGTTGATTTTGTCACCGACGAAGGTCGATTAGCGGGTCATGGAGCTGCCTTATATTTACAACAACTCCTTCCTCACGATGCGGATATTCCTGTCATGGCTGGAGAGGGCATTTCCTATGTCCTTCCGCAGAGCATTAAAAGTGATAATCATGAGGATGTCGTCTTGAAATTTCGGGTGCGGAAACCGATTCAAGATATCTATATTATCGTCGAAAATAGTGGTGTTTTGCTGAGTAAAACCTTTAAGCCAGTCTTAATTCCCAGTGAAATGGCCATGATTAAAATAAAAAAAGAACAAATGGCAAATCTCCATGATCAAGTCACGGTACGTTTAGAAAAGAGATGAGAGAGATGAAAAGAGAATTTACTTGTATTGTCTGCCCTCGCGGTTGCCATCTCGTCATCGATGATGATCTTAATGTGACGGGAAATTCGTGCCCTCGCGGTAAAGAATACGCGATTAGCGAAGTAACTCATCCCGTTCGCACGATTACCTCTTCGGTTCGCGTTATTAATCGCGAAGATATTGTGGTGTCAGTCAAAACATCACTTCCTGTTCCGAAGGATATGATTTTTCGCGTCATGGATGAAATCAACAAAATAGGAGTTCAAGCTCCTTGTCATATTGGGCAAGTAATAAAAAAGAATGTCCTCGATTTAGGAGTGGACATTCTTATTACCAAAAATATTGATTAGAATAATACGCTGCGCGCTTTTTCTCTGATCTCTCGAGTCGTGGTGAAAGGCACACGGGTCAAATAATGTTTTTCGACCGCCACTAAACGCTGGGTAATCGTTCCAAAGATCGCATCATTCCACTCTTTGATAGAATCATTATATAATTCGCGAGCAGCAGTGATTTCTCTTTGGAGATAATCATTATCTTTAATAGCTTTTTGCACAGCCGCTGTGCTACGAAATTCGGGATTGTCATTGATGTAATCGCGCATTTGAGAATTAGCTTGTTCAATCACTTGAGCGGCATTATTGAAGTTATCCGCTCCAATGCCTTGATGATAGGAAGAGAGTTTACCGACGACTTCTTTTTCAAAAGCCATCTCTTTATTAATTAAGGCGGCGAGGTTTTCTAAGATGATGACTCGCTGTTCTAAATAATTGTCAATCTGACTGGCGTCGTGCTGTATCTTTTGTTGCATATTGCCGTAGTAGCGAGCGGCAGCTCTTTTCTTTGAAGCAAAAACAGCGCCAGGAATAATCAATAAGAACCACAAGAAAGTCCCTAAGTTTTTTTCCCCTTTGGTGATAGTGGCGGGAGTTCTTTCATTGACGACGAGAGTGGCGCCATCGTTAGTGATGACATTACCACAAGCGGGGCAGACGAGGGAAGTTTGATTTTGACCAAACTCAATGCTTGTTCCACAAGACGGACAGCGATAAATACCAGTGCTCATAAAATTAATTCTCTTTCTCCGTTTCTTTATCTTCTACTTTATCATTTTCATCTTTAAAAACATTACACAATGTTTGAGGATCATAATCTTCCTCTTCGCTTTTGGGGCAGAAAGAGAAAAGATTTCTTTGATAGACAACTTTACCATCAAATGTGTGATCGCTTTGGAACTGTTTAAATTGATCACTATTTTGTAAGTCGTTAAATTGTTGGCGCGATGATTTTTGCTTTTGAATTTCAATTTGTGATTTAGCGTAGACGGGAAGATATTCGAGCCAATGAACTGGAACCGTATGCCAAGAACCGTCATTTCCTAAAAGGCGAACATAATCAATTCTCTCTTCTGTGCGATAGGCATAGGCATGAATGTTAATGCGATCAGCGTTTCCTTCCTCTTTGACAAATTGACTTTTAAGAATGGAGGGAGTGGCGGCGTCTTGATGAGCAAAATAATTATCGCCAAAGGCGTTTGCCATACTCTCTGATTCATATGAAGTAATGTTGCCATCCCATTTCTTTTTAAATATGTATTCATCAGTGGGGTATTGCTGATAAAGAGGAATGCTGATGATGGGAGCGATATCAAAGAAGAAACTTTGAAAATAAGTATCATTAAAACGAAGGAAATGATTGCGGGCATTCTCATAACTGTAATCGATAAAAGAACGTGGATCACACTCATAATCGACAGTTTGACTATGAAGAGTGCTGACTGAATTAAGCATTTTTCTTTTAATAAAGGTGAAATCGTCGCCATAAGGTTCTTTTTCACGTAATAATTCCATGAAGTTTGTTTGCGCTAAAGGAGTGAACAAAAGGCGAAATTCCATCTCGTTATTGCGGTTCATCGCATTAAATAA
>JBAYDQ010000106.1:0-2817 GCA_041668145.1 Bacilli bacterium
AATCATCAAAAATGGAATATGATTGAGCGATAAATAATCGATAATCTCTTGATCGTTAACCGCTAATTCACGACGAGAATCAATGAGAAGTAAAACGAGTTTCAATCTTTGATTATCCTTAAAAAAATCAGTCATCATCTCACCAAAAAGAGCGTCGAGATCAATGCCACCACGAGCGAAACCATATCCGGGAGCATCAACTAAATAAAAGCGATTATCAATCGCGTAATAATTTAATAAACGCGTATGACCAGGTTTAGAGGAAGTAAAAGCTAATCGTTTTTGATGACACATCGCATTGATCAGCGATGACTTCCCAACATTACTCTTACCGACGATTAAAACTTCCGGAAGATCCTCGATGGGAGCCTCCGAAAGTTTCGTCGCGGATTTAATAAAAGTAGCGTTAGAAAAGTTAATCATTATTTTAAAAGGGCAACCTTGACGGCGTCTTCCACCGTATTCATATAGAGAATGCTCAAGGATTTTTTCACTTCCTTAGGAAGTTCATCGACATCCTTTTTATTCGCTTTGGGAACGATAATGGGAATGCCAGAACGTAACGCCGCTAGTGATTTTTCTCGTAAACCTCCAATCGGCAAGGCGTTGCCACGGAGAGTCACTTCTCCCGTCATCGCTAAATTAGGATCAACGGGGCGTTTAGATAAGCATGAAATAATCGCAGTGGTAATCGCAACACCAGCGCTCGGGCCATCCTTGGGAACAGCTCCTTCAGGAACGTGGATATGAATATCCAAATCTTTGAAAATATCGTATTTAATGCCGAAAGTTTCGGCGTTAGCTTTGACATAGTCAAGAGCGATCGAGGCACTCTCTTTCATCACATCGCCTAAATGGCCCGTGAGAATTAAAGCCCCTTTCCCTTTGAAATTATTCACCTCGATGGGGAGAATATCACCACCGTATTCGGTATAGGCTAAACCAGTGACGACACCGATTTGAGGCGCTTTTTCCTTCTTGGTATCTTCAAAAATTGGTGTTCCTAAATATTTATGAACTTGTTCAGCATCAATTTGAATTGAATTAATCTTAGGATCTTTGACGATGGCGACCGCCACTTTGCGTAAACAAGAAGCAATTTTTCTTTCTAATTCGCGAACACCCGCTTCGCGTGTATAGCTGCGGATAATGCTTTGAATAGCTTCATCAGTGAAAGAGGCTTGCTCGTCTTTTAAACCATTGATCTCAATTTGTTTTTTAATAAGGTGGCGCTTAGCGATTTGAATTTTCTCTAATTCCGTGTAGGAAGAGAGTTGAATGAGTTCCAAACGATCGCGAAGAGGACCAGGAATTTGATCGAGATAGTTGGCTGTACAGATAAATAAGACATCACTTAAATCATAAGGTTCTTCTAAATAGTTATCGTTAAAAGCGTTATTTTGTTCGGGATCAAGCACTTCTAAAAGAGCGCTTGCTGGATCGCCTTTATAAGAACTAGCGACTTTATCGACTTCGTCGAGAAGGAAGACGGGGTTAGTGACGCCCGCTTTGCGCATCCCTTGAATAATACGGCCCGGTAAAGAACCGACATAAGTACGACGATGACCGCGGATTTCCGCTTCGTCGCTGATACCGCCAAGTGAGGCTTTGAAAAATTTGCGTCCTAAAGCCCGAGCAATGGACTTTCCTAAGGAAGTCTTACCAGTGCCTGGAGGACCATAGAAACAGAGAATGGGAGATTTGAGATTGCCAGTCAATTTCTTGACGGCTAAATACTCGACAATGCGCTTTTTGGGTTCTTCAAGACCATAGTGATCTTCATCGAGAATGCGTTCGACATTCTTTAAATCATCGTTATCCGTCGTTTTTTGCCACCACGGAACGTTCATTAAGACGTCGAGGTAACTTTGTATTAAAGCTCCCTCTAAAGAGCCAGAAGGCATCATATCGAGTTTCTTTAATTCGCTTTTAACTTTGGCTTTGATGCTTTCAGGATAGGGATTGCTCTCTAATCTTTCTAAGATGGCATCAGGATCATTAGCTTTATCGCTATCTTCGCCAAGTTCTTTTTTAATCGCTTTCAATTTTTCGCGTAAGAAATATTCTTTCTGCGATTTTTCCGCTGATTCACGGACTTGATCAGAGATTTCTCTCTCGATTTCGGTTCTTTGGTTTTCACCATTTAACAAAACGGTGATTAATTGCATTAATGTCTCTTGATCTTTGGCCTCAAGAATTTCTTGTTTTCTTTCCACTGGGGCTTCTAAAAAGCCAGCCAATGCATAACAAAGTGTCGCCGCATCTTCTGTTTTAGAGATGAGATTAGCGACATTACGTGGCATTTGCGAGACGATATTAGGCATGGAATCAATGATTTTTTCAATCGCTGAAACAATGGCTTTATTCTTTTCATCGCTAATCGCTGGCAAGTCTAAAATAGTCCCTTGGGCGACATAATAGTTACCTTTACTATCAATTGAAACATTCGATAATTGGACTCTTTCCACGACTTCTACGCGCACTCTCTGATGACCATCGCGTTCAGAACAAGAAATAATATGACAGAGTGTTCCAACATGATAGACATCGACATCGGTGGGGTTTTCGACATCAAAATTATTTTGGCTCGTGACAAAGATTAAAGAATTAGTATCATTGCGAGCAACATTAACAGAGTTAATGGAAAACTCTCTTCCCGCTTCAATCAATTGTTGATTGCCAGGGAAGATAATCAGAGTACGGGTGATAAGTAAAGGGAGAGTAAGTGTTTGGGGTTTTTCCGCCATAACGATTCCTCCTTTCAAGAGTTGGTTATGAAAAACTACTCGTTATGTGAAGTCAAAAATTCTTCGACCC
>JBAYDQ010000107.1:0-2799 GCA_041668145.1 Bacilli bacterium
AAATAATCATCATCATAATCGACATTTATGACGCCACATATTTGACAATTTTCATTGTTATAATCGACGCTTTTATTAAGAATTAAATTAGCGTTTGTCACTTCATCAATGGAAAATTGATCTGGCTTAATATAATAAGAAGTCGGATTATCAAAGTCATCAAAAAGATAGTATGGAAAACTGAAACGTGTGAATAACTCTAGTTGAAAAGAAGTGACGAGAAATTCGTTATCGTTTGTTGGAAAATGACCAGCAATTAAGTTGGTTCCTTGACTCTCTAAATAATTGTCATCAATGAATAGTTTATTGTGTTTAAAGCTTGAATAAACGCCATATAAAATACGATTATTTCCTGATAATGAATTGATTGTTTCATAATCAAAATTGTAATAAAGACTTTCACTAACAGAAGGAATGATTGAGGCGTCATCAAAATTGTCTTGGATATCTTCAATTTGCTCTTGTGAAAAATTGATGGGTGGATTGGTATAAAAACTATATTCGTCCGTATTGTTGTAATACTGAGTTAAACTGACAGAATTAATATTATTACTTTGCAATGTGCGAGCATGAGATTCATTGACGTTGAAAGCGCTTAATGTATCGGTCAAAGCGAAAAATGAGACGGCCACAAAAGATAAAAGAATCGTGAAAAATAATCTGACTTTTTTATATTTTAAACCACTCGCTCCAATTTTAAAGGAATCGATATTTTTTAATTTGCTGCTGACAAATTTTAATTTGTTGCCATCATAAGATGTTAAATTAAGTTTTTGGGCATCAGTCTGGTTAAATGTAAACGTGGAGAGCTGATTAGCATCGCTAGTAATAACAACTGATTGATTATGCTTTCGCAAATCTTGCAGCAATTCGAGATCTTGTGGCGAGAATTGATGATCATCGGAAAAGTGAATCATGTTTTTATTGACCATAACCCCAGGTATGACTTCTTTTGAAGAGACAATAACCTTCGATGTATCGCTGATAATTTGACCATCTTTCATCTCGATAATTCGATCAGCGTATTCTTCCGCTGTCTCACGATCGTGACTAACGACGATAACTAGTTTTTCTTCACCTAATTTCTTTAAAATGTCAAAGACCTGATGACCAGTCATAGAGTCTAAAGCTCCCGTTGGCTCATCCGCTAATATTATCTCTGGTTGTTTGATAAGCGCTCTAGCGATGGCGACGCGTTGCTTTTGTCCACCCGAAAGTTCATTGACTTTTCGATTTTCATAACCAGTTAAATCGACTTTAGAGAGAATTTGTTCGACGCTAGTTTTATCAGCTACTTTTCCTTGGAGTTCTAAGGCTAGTGCGATATTTTTGCCAATATTAAAATCATTGAGCAAATTATATTCTTGAAAGACAAAGCCCACAAAGGTGTTGCGGTAATTATCAAAATCACTGCCTTTAAATTTTAGACTCGATTTTCCCTTAATGATTATTTCCCCTTCATCAGCTTTATCAAGACCTCCGATAATATTGAGCATTGTGGATTTTCCAGAACCGCTTTTTCCCAAGATAAAAACTAAGCCTTTCTCTTGAAAATCAACGCTGACATTGGCTAATGCTTTAACCGGGACTCCCTTTTTCGGATGATAAGTCTTATAGACTCCTTTAAGCGATAACATATTTCTCTCCTTCGACTTGCTATTTCACTATATCACTGAACAAAAAATAACAATGATAAGAAAAAAGAAAAAAAATATTTCAAAAAGCGAACAATTATCCTCATTATTTCTTGACTAGAAAGCATAATTCTGATCAAATTAATTGCAATTAATTTAGTAATTACCGTCCTAATTTTCATCATATGTGGATGCAATTGTGAAAAAAATCAAGTTTAATATTTATTTGTTCGCTTTTTTTGTGAATTATAATCCCATCATTTTGATAGGATTATATGGTCTACTTCTCCGTCTGTTTTAATCGGACGGGGATCCATACTTCGCTTTTGTAAGAAGGTGATTGATTATCTCCCACGTCATAAATTTCAAAGTCAGGAGCTTCGACTATTTCATAGTTCGAATTAGGTAACCATTCACTTATAATGAGTTTCCATAGATTTTGAATCGCATCTGGCATCGCGCCTTCCGCTTTGAATTTCGCGTAAGTTTGACCAGGAATGGCGATTGTTTCGAAACCTTGAGGTATCGTTTTGACGTTTTCGATGAAGCCGCCAATTCCATAACGGAAAACATCTTTATTATTTTCCATTGAAAAGCAAACAGCGACTTCCGGAATTACTTGTTCTTGGTATTTCTTGCGCCAATACTCACTCCATAATTTAGGGCACACGACATTGCCTTTTTCGGCTGGAACATCATCGACTTTGACGACAATTTTAAAAGCTTTCATTTCACTAATCTGATAATCCATCATGGTTCCTCCTTTGATAGTGACAACTATTTCTAAGCGAGGATAATAGAAGAGCGAATAATGGTTAGATTTTACTTGGCTTGGTAAACAATGATGAAAAGCATAAAAAGCTCGTGAGAAACTCTCTGGTGTTTTATAGCCATATTTGAACGCTAAATCGATAACTTTCACGTGCGGATTTTTAATTAGCTCTTGCCCAGCTAGTGAAAGTCTTCGCGAGCGAATATAATCGCTGACATTAGTATTTGACAAAATAGCAAATATTCGTTGGAAATATGAAAGTGAGAGATAAGCATAGTTCGCGACATCGCGAATGGAAAAGTCGTCTTCAAGATGATTTTCAATATAATCGATACCGCGCCGATAGCATTCCAATATATTCATTTCTGTTCTCCTCGATATCAGCCTATTTAA
>JBAYDQ010000108.1:0-2777 GCA_041668145.1 Bacilli bacterium
CATCCATATTTCCATCGGGGGAGAAATATCTTCTTCCGTTCATAATGCCAAAAATATCGCCGCCGGAATGAAAGATGTCTATGTCATTGATTCTAAAACTCTTTCTACTGGTATTGCTTTATTGGTTATCTATGCTTCGCAATTGATTGATGAAGGTAAATTAACAGCGGCTGAGATTGCTCAAAAAGTTGAAGCTCGCGTTCCTTATGTGCAAGCTAGCTTTGTGGTTAATACAATTGAATATCTTTACAAAGGTGGTCGATGTACTTCGTTTCAAAGACTTGGAGCTAATATCTTACGTCTAAAGCCTCAAATTCTTCTTAAGGATGGCAAACTTATTCCAGGCAAAAAATTTATCGGTCGCAATAGCGCGGTCATTCGCGATTACTGTCATGATATTTTGGATGAATATGATTCACCGGATTTATCAGTGGGATTTGTCACTCATTCATATGCTTCTCCTGAAATGATTGAAGAAGCAAAAAAAGCTCTTCTTGAGAGAGGTTTCAAAACGGTTTATGAAACAATTGCAGGTGCCACCATCACTAGTCATTGTGGTCCCAAAACTTTAGGTATCTTATTTATTAATGACGGCGAGAGAGCCATCTCTAAAAAGAGAGAGCGCAAAAGCAAAGTTGCGAAAGAGAAATAAATTATTACTATATAAATAAAAGGCATTGGCTAATCCAATGTCTTTTTTCTTTCTTTAATCGTTTTTCTTAAGAAGTACCAGAGAACAGCAAGAATTTGAAGCGGAATGCCAATGATAAAGATGAGGAATGGTTTGTCGATAGCGGGTACCATCAATAAAAAAGAGAGGAACAAACATAAAGCCGATGTCCAAACCAAACCGCTGACGGAAACTAATAATTGGAATCTTTGATGATAGATGGCTGACCAGACCACTAGAAGAATAAAACTTGGCACTAAAGCGTAAATAAAGCATAGCCACGAAAAATCAAAATCTTTAAATAATATCACGCAGAGAAGAAAAACCAAGGCTGCCACTAACCAAACGAGGCCAACAGATAATAAAATGATAAAAAATCTTTTTTTATTTCTTATCTGGCGAGTCGTAGAAACTTTTTCTTTTTGAAAAAAGTCATCAATTGTGATGCCATAATAATCAGCGAGAGCTTTCATTACCAAGGTATCAGGGATGCTTTCGCCTCGTTCCCACTTGGAGACTGATTTATCAGAATAGTTAAAGTGTTCAGCAAGTTGGAGTTGGGTTAAGTTAGCTTTTTTTCGATAATAGGTGAGATTTTCAGCAATTGTTTTAGTTAATGTCTCTAAATCATTCATGGCTATATCTTACCCAAATTATGACTATTATGAAATAATTTTTTCTTTTATATAACAATTTAGTCGGCGTTAATCAAATATAAAAAAAGATAGTTTATACAGTGACAAAAGCATTTGCGTTTTTTATTTAAAGGCTCGTTTTAATTATGCTACTCTAATGGTGGTGAGTGAGATACCTCATTCGCGATGATTAAAATAATAATTTTGGAGGAGAATTTTATGCCTTTTGGACCTAAGACAAAAAACGATGGAGCAAATTTCATGGAAAATGAAGAATTGCAAATTGTTGAAGCGATGTACCAAGCCGAAGAATTCTCCGATCCTATTCTCGAAGATGATAGTATTTTCTTCGAACCAGAAGAATAAAACATAAAAGGTTAATGAAGAAAACGGGTGGCAACACTCGTTTTTCTTTATTTATAAAGATAAAATCAGTAAAATAAAAAATATGGATCAGTCTATGAAAAAAGTCAGCAAAAGAAAAATTAATTTTTCTGCTTTTGCTAATGTCACTGTTTTTTTTACTTTTGAAGTATTAGCGTTTATTGCTTTTTCTCTTGGCACCTCTTACATTTTATATAGTGTTTTAAGTCTCGCTCTTCTCGTTGTTTTACTTTTAGTAACGATTCGTCAACTTAATAAAGACGGTCTTGCCACTTATGCTTTTTTCTTGTTTCCTATTTTTGTTTATGGATTATTAAATGCTTTGAGTATCTTCTCTCAGGATTCTTTGTTTATTCTCAATGGATTAGCCTTTTTTATTCCCATTGGAATGACGTGTTTTGCGGCTTGTGGCTATCTTGTTTCTTCCATTAAGTCATTTAATATCGGCAAAGCCCTTTTTATTATCTATTCCGCTCTCGCGATTTTAACGTTAATTAATCTCTTTGCCACGATGATTGAGTTCGCCCCCTTTTACACATTGCTTTACCGCAATAAATATATTTACTACGACGGAGCGATTAGCGAAGTGCCAATTTCGCAGATGGCCTTTGCTCTGCTCGGATTTTCAGTCAGTGAAGTATCGGTGGAATATTTTTCTTTATTTCCTTCCTTGCTCCTCTCAGCTGTCATCCCTTTGTTTTTCCTTAAATTTAAAGAAAATAAAACCATCTTTTTGCTTTATGCAAGCTATGTCTTTTTAGGTTTTATCTCTCTTTTAACAACCGTTTCAAAAATGACGCTTATCTCAGATTTATTCGTTTTTATTGTCGTCGTTCTTGTTTTGCTTTTTGCTAAATTTGGCTGGAAAGGAAAAATCCTTAAAATCATCTCGATTATTTTTGGATGTTTATTTGTTCTAGGTTTTATCGTGATGTTTCTCAACGCTCAAGAGGATGCGACTGGACTTTTTGCCGCAGTTCAAAATGTTATTTCCAATAACGCTATTTTAGATCGACTCTTTAATGGTAACGGTCTTGCTATTCGTTATAATGCTATTTTAAATTGGCTGATGAAAACAAACAGCGACG
>JBAYDQ010000109.1:0-2769 GCA_041668145.1 Bacilli bacterium
AGAGCTGGAAGTGAAAGCTCACGCCATCAGCATTCAAATTCTCAATCACCATTAATTAAAATAATTTTCTCACAATAAGGAGGTTTTATGGAAAAGAAGAAATTTAGTATTCAGATTCAGGAGGCCTCTTTTTCTTTACTTCATCATGGGGTCGTCGCTTTTCCAACTGAAACAGTGATGGGTCTCGGTGTCGTTTATAACGATAAAGAAGCCTATGATCGATTAAACTTCATCAAACACCGCCCCGAAGATCGCCCTTATACGATGATGTTAGCTTGTCCTCATCAAATTGAAGAATATGCTGATGTCAGCCCTGTTGCTCGGAAGATTATTAAAGCTTTTATGCCTGGATCAATCACTCTTCTATTACCCGCTAAAGATCATCTTCCTCTTTGGGTGACCCATGGGAGTGGTGTTGTGGGAGTACGGGTTCCGACAAATGTAGAAGCCCTTCTACTCTTAAAATCGGTTGGCGTGCCTCTTTTAGTGCCATCTGCTAATCGTTCTGGTGAAAAACCGGCTTATACAAGCGAAGAGGTTAAAACTATTTTTGGGGATGAATTAGACTATATCGTGAGTGGAAAAGCTATTTCAGAAACACCTTCTACCATTGTTGATTTGACTTCTTCAACGATTAAAATTGTCCGCCAAGGTCCGATTACGATGGATCAAATCTTGAAATCTATAAATGATTAATATTAAACGCAATATTGTTTCATTAGTTTTAAAAGCCATTTTATCGCTCGTCTCATTAAATGGTGTTTTTCTCATTTTATTGCAAGATAATTTCACGAACTGGTCATCTCTTTTATATTTTACTGAGCAATCAAATATTTGGATTGGCATTTATGCCATTATTAGCTTTATCTTTTTGCTTATCAAAACAGTGACACATAAACAAAAAGTGCCAAAATGGCTCGAAATACTGCAATTAATTTTTACTATTTCCATCGCTATTACTGGTTTAATGTTTTGCTGTGTGCTCGCTCCAACTTCAGGGCAGAATGTCTGGACAACTACGAATATATTAGTCCATATGTTAGCGCCCGTTTTAGCGATTGTTGATTTTTTCGTCAGCGTTCACCATTTTCGTTATCAGAAGTTTAGTTTCTTCTATGCCGCCATTCCATCTCTTTATTATCTTGGCTTGTCAACGATTGGTTATCTTGCTAAATGGGATTATGGACAAGGCAATCACTATCCATATTTCTTTTTAAATTTCGATTCATCAGTGGATTTCTTTGGTTTTTCGAGTCAATCACCATACTGGATGGGAACTTTTTATTGGATAATTATCATTTTGGCGATTTGTCTCGGTCTTTCTCTTTTATTTCAATGGCTTTCTAATCATTTGAATCGAGCAAAACGATAATGATTGAGACGGTGGTTTGCTATCTTCAAGATCATGATAAATATCTTTTTTTATATCGCAATAAAAAAGAAAATGACATCAATCATCTGAAATGGATTGGCATCGGTGGTCACCTTGAAAATGATGAAACCCCGGAACAAGCTCTTCTTCGCGAAGTGAAAGAAGAAACTAATTTAGATTTAATGGAATATCAAAAACGAGGAGTGATTATCTTTCAAAACGAAAACATGATTGAGAAAATGCATGTCTATACCAGCCATCATTTTACTGGTCAGATGCACGAATGTAACGAAGGAACTCTTCGCTGGGTAAAGATGAGCGACATCTCGAATTTAAATCTCTGGGAAGGAGATCGTTTATTTCTTCCTCTCTTAATTAATGACGCTCCCTATTTTTCTCTTCAACTGGTGTATAAGGGCGAACGATTAATGGAAGTTAAAAACTTCATTGATCTTTAATTAGTACCCTTTTTGCTGGCGTATTTGTTTATTTCTCCTTTGCGTGTGCGTATAATTATGAAACATGGAGGCTATTTATGATTATTGAAAAAATACATGATGATAACATTCAAGCGATGAAATCTCGCGATTCAGTAGCGCGTGGAATTCTCTCGGTTATCTTAACAAAAGCTAAACTCTTAGAAGTGGAACTAAGAACGAAAAATGTCCTTTTAGAAGATAAAGATGTTTTTGAAATTATTCAAAAGACGATTAAAGAGCTCCATGATGAAAAAGAAGACTTCCAAAAAGTTAATAATCTTGAACGAGTGGCTTCCATTATTAAACAAGAAGAAATCCTTAATTCTTATTTACCAAAACAATTGAGTAAAGAAGAAATATTAGCGATTATTCAAGGACTGGAAGACAAGTCTCTTCCCAACGTAATGAAATACTTCAAATCAAATTACGCCGGAAAAGTTGATATGTCTCTTGTCAGTCAAATCGTTCGTAGTTTATAGTATTAAGGTGTCTTTGACACATAGGGGTGTAGCACAATGGCAGTGCAACGGTCTCCAAAACCGCTGATGCGAGTTCGATTCTTGTCACCCCTGCCATATTAGAACGATAAAAGTGATACAATCGAGTGTCACTTTTTTTGTATCAAAAAGGCCGTTAAATCGGGACTTTTGCAAAGATAACAAATTCTAATCCACTAAACGATAGGTCGTTTTGAGAGTTTTATAACCTAAAACTTGGCTCACTCGTGAAATGGATTATGCAAGGGGGTGCACTCGTTAAACGGATAAAGGGTAGGGGGTGCACACGTTAAATGGTTCATAAAAATGCATTAGTAAACAGAATTCGGACAATTTTTCAAATATTTTTCTTTAAACTGAATTGGTGTTTCATATTTTAACGAAGAAGCTGGTCTTTCGTAATTGAAGAAGTGAATATAAT
>JBAYDQ010000110.1:0-2732 GCA_041668145.1 Bacilli bacterium
GGAACAATTGGAGATGAGGGTGTTAGTTTTCTTGTCATCGATGAGAATATTATCAAAAGCGTCTTGCCGATTGATTTTAAGGTATTCGGCTATCGCTTTTTGTCATTTTTTGAACTATTGGTCAACCCAGACAATATCGGCTCTGCATGGGCTGCTTTTCTCGTATTTTTAAAGGATTTATTAATGATTCTCATGATTATTCTTCCGCCTATGTTGCTCATCCTTGGTATGTATCGGTATTTTATCTTAAAAAACTATCATAAGTCCGTGCAAGAAGAGTCAAAGCCGCTAAAGAAACTAAAAAAATGGAGAAAGCCATTTGATAAGTTCATTCTCTTACTCAAGAACCTCTTTTTCTATTGGAAGGATAGCAAGGTGTATGTCATTATCACCGTCATCCTGGTTGGTTATAATCTCAATATTCTATCAATGCTTATGCTCTTATTCGCCTGGTATCTTTATTTCATTTTTTCATTCAATTTTCTATCGATCTATCATCTAGTGGTTCGTCTGCTTTTATGCCTATCACCGCTTTTCCGGTCATATTTCATTCCTCTATGGGTCATCGGAATTATTGCTTTAGTGATTTATCTCAAATTCAAAGCGGGATATATGACTCTCAATAAACTTCTTGAACGCGATATCGATACAGTCGATTCAGCGGGAGTCTCTTTGATGCTAGTAGGTGGCCCAGGAGCCGGAAAAGGATCCTGCGGAGTGATTATTCAAACAATAATGGAATACTTGCTACGAAACAAGGCGAATACTCTAATGATGGAAATCCGCTTAGAGTTCCCTGAGTTCCCCTGGCGAGAAATTGAAATGATTATCGAAAAGAGAATGGCTGGGCCAAAAGAGAAACAATTTAAAAACAAAGTGCAAGTGGAGTATCATTTCCGCTCATATTTCGAAAAAGAACGCGTATGGGAAGAGGAAAAGACTATTTTTGGATATTCACTTAAAACCAAGAAGAAATTTTACTGGGATTCGCTAAAACAAGAGACAATTCTTGAGGCAATTCTAGATTATGCGCAACTATATTACATTTATCCTTACCGATTAACAGTCGGTAACTTCTCTTTAAGAATCGATAGACAGGTGGAGCTCAACGAATGCCACGCCAGGATGATATTTGATCCTTTTCACACTGATCCACGAAACCAGGAGTCTTACTTCAGAAGTCAGCGTATTAATTTCAATCAATTGCGTGTTTTAAAACAAGTCAATTCAGCGGATGAAAATATCGAAAACACCGCGTTATGGGATGCAGGCGTAATCTATGTTACAGAATACGAAAAGGAAAGAGGCAACCGTATTACAAATCAAAATCGAAAAGGATATACCACTAAACCGAGCAATGATGGTGTTCCAACTTTTATTGCCTTTTTCCGTCATCTGACAACCATTCGTCACACGTGCTTTGGAAGAATGTTGATGGATGGCCAAGATTTAAATCAGCTTTCCGGGAGAGAAACAAAAATGGTTGAGTCGGTGGCATTCATCAAAAGTGGCAAGCGCAAAACAAAGTATGCAATTCCCTTATTCTGGTTAGAATCCATTCTACTTGAATGGGCGGATGATTTCTTTGTTTCTAAAGTAGACAAATACATCAACACCAGAAACGATCAAACGATTTATTCATACTTGGTGACATCGATGGCGGCTTTTTTCCGCAAGATTAATCGGAAAATTTGGGGGACTTTCGGTTATGAATCGGTTCCAATGTCAATTTCAGGCTCAAACTTGGAAGGATCTCAAGTAGCAAAAGGGGATTCTTCGTTCAACTTATTATATAAAATCGCTTATTCTGATCACTTTGTTACCGACTCTTATAAGGGTTTCTGGAACGAAGCTAAGAAAGCCGCGCTGTCCGGCATCAACCAACTCGATGAATTTAAGGATAAAGTGGCCACTAGAGAAGAATTAAAGGCCACCAATGGATATTTATCCACCGAGTTAGCTACCGCTGCTGATGAGAGGATGACTGACATCGCAAAAGTTGGCCAAAAATTGAGCGAATCAAAAAATGGTCCGAAAAGTACATCTAAATTAAATAAAGATTCAAAATGAGGTATAAAATAGTATGTTTTCAAAAAAGAGAAACCATAAACGCGCTAATGAAATAAGGACAAACTACAATTTCAAAAAAGGAAGAGGACATCCGGCTTGGATTTTTGAAAAAGATGGTCAGAATTATACTTTTTTTAGCATTACGCATGCAAAAACAACTCATAAAACAAAGAACATTGCATTAATAAAGAATCCAAATCCTAATGATAACAGTTCATGCTATGCTAGACCAAAACCATTCTCTGATAAGACAAAGAATTTTGGTAAAATCCATAAAGGTTGGAAACTTGATAAAAGAGACCGAAAGAAATTGTTAAAAAAAAGAAGCTCAGGGTCCGAAACTTAATTCGGCTCATTACGTGAACTTCACTATTATATTAACACAATACTGGATATATGCAAAAATAATATGGTCAGATTAGGAAAATTTTCTTTAAAATGGTACTAAAAAACCATTAAGGATTCCATCTTTAAGCCTCGCCCATCATGCCTGGTTGGTTATACAGAAGATCCTCTTGGCTATTTATGATGTTTAGAACGAATATGGCCTTCATTTTTATATATCGAGCGGCAGTCGTCACCGAAACTAACAAAAATGATGAACTCGGAATTGTTAAGCTGACCACTAAAGATGGAAGAAAATTAAGTGGTAAAACAAACTA
>JBAYDQ010000111.1:0-2731 GCA_041668145.1 Bacilli bacterium
CGAAAGGAGAAATCACATGAAACTATTTGATGTCATCGAATACTTACCACCTGTGGAAGTGAAAGATGAATGGTTGATGTACCATTATCCTGGCAAAGAATTTAATAGTTTGAGTAAATTACGCGTTCAACCTGGACAAGTAGCGATCGCTGTTAATTCGGGAAAAATCGAACATATTTGGGCGGAAGATACTGGCACCGTTACTTTAACGACTGCGAACTATCCATTTTTAAGCCGTCTCGTCGCCAATGTCGCCTATGGAGGTAAATATCCATACGATATGCAAATTTATTTCCTCAATAGCACCGCGATGAAGAATTTTAAATGGGGAACACCCGCTCCTCTCATCATCGAATCAAAAGATCCTATTGAAAAGGGTTTTATCTACCATGCTATTAGCAATGGTACTTTCTACCTTCGCTTAAAATATTATCAATTCTTCTATTCTTGGATTTCTGGGTCTTTCTCTGACAATGGATTACTTTGCTATAAAGATATCTTGGGTAAATTAAAACCCTTTATTAATCAGATTGTCATGGATGAATTGAGCAGTTATATCGATGAGACACAAATGAGTTTCTCGAAAGTTCAGCGCATGGTCAATGAACAGAACTCTCAGAAGATGAAAGAGAGAATTGCTCCCAAGATTGAAAAGATCGGTTTTGAACTTAATGATTTTATCATTGAGATGGTTACCATTCCTGAAGAAGATCAAAAGAAATACGAGCAATTATATGCGAAACGTCGCGAATTCTCGACCTTATCTGGTCTTGATCAAGAAGCGATTGCTATTCAAGAGAGACAGCGCCAACTCGATGCTTTAAATAAAGCGGCTTCAAACGAAGGAACAGTCGGCGGTATGATGGGTGCCGGTTTAGGCTTTGGATATGGAATGGGGATGGTCAATCAAGTAAAAGGTAACAGCCAAATTGGCGGTCAACCTGGCACACCGAGTGAACAACAACCACAAGCCAAACCTGAAATTCAAGTGCGCTGCCCAAAATGTGGAGCTTTAAATAACGAAACAGCAAAATTCTGCAATCAATGTGGTGCTTCTTTAGGGCCAAAAGCTTGCCCAAAATGTGGACATCAAGTCCCAGCGGGGAGCAAATTCTGTCCTGAATGCGGAACGAAAATTGAGTAAAGAGGAGGTCTTATGAAAAAATATCTTAAGATAATTTATATTGTCCTCGCGAGTTTATTTCTCCTTTTTTCCATTGGCCTTGCTATTGTTTTCCAATATGCCAATCATGGTCATTTCTTTAGTTTTGCCGCCGATGATGGTGGCGATTTAGCGATTTACATCGTCGTCAAATCTTTGGTTAGTCTCGCTCTCATCGCGATGGTTTTATATCATCTTTTGGGCAAGAGACAAGAAGGTGTCATGGTCGTCGATATCATCTTTACTGTTATTCTTCAATTCTTACCCCTTGTGAATCGTGGCATCGCTCAAATCGCGGTCTATGATTCTAGCGCCGTCCTATGGGCTTGGGGCTTGAATTTAGGAGTTAGCCTTTTTGTGATCTTTGTCTATATCGCTATTATCTTACTTGTTTCTTTAACCAATCATCGTTTTTTGATGAATAAAGAAAAAGTTAAACCAGAGAGTGAAAAAACCGTGGTGCGAAATGGTGAAACCGCTCTCGATGAAAATGGCAATTTTGTCGGCCCTAAAAAATAAAAGCGTAACGCAATTGTTAAAAGAGAGCAATTTTGCTCTCTTTTTTTGTTTCGAAAGAACTATTAAATGATAGAGATAAAAAAGGATAGAAACTTTCGATCTCAAACAGTAAAATAATTATTATGAATATCTTATTAACCAATGATGATGGATATCTCTCCACGGGGATTCAATTATTAAAAAAATTATTACTTCCTTATGGAAAGGTTGTCATCGTCGCTCCGAGCACTTGGATGAGCGCAAAAAGTTGCTCCATCACTTTGGGACAACCGATATCTATTGAGAAGATTGATGAAGATTTCTATTCTTGTTCGGGCACACCAGCCGATTGTGTTTCCTTTGCTCTTTCAAGCCTTAACATCGACTTTGATTTAGTGGTTTCAGGCATTAACCATGGTTTAAACATCTCTTATGATACGATGTATAGCGGTACTATTGGGGCTTGTCTTGAAGCTTTGACTTTTCATAAGAAAACCATGGCGATTTCCACTAATCACAATTTTGATCTTGTCGCGCAATTTTTCCCTCAATTATGGGACTTTGTCTGGAAACATCAACTCTTGAGCGAAGATTATTTGCTCAACATTAATTTCCCGATCGGCGATAAAGTTCAAGATATCGCCTTGGGTCAACTTTATTATCGCCATGATCGTCATTATTTTGAGAAGCGAGAAGATGGATATTGGGCGAACCGCGAAACCGAAAATGATTTTATTCATGCTCCGGATAGCGACTGCTACCAAGTGACACATGATATCGTCTCCATCGTTCCTTTAACGAAGTCATATTTCTCTTCTTCTCTCTATAAAGAATTATTAAAACGGAGAAATGATTAGCATTTCTCTTAAATATCATCATAAATCAGTATATAATCAAACACGTAAAAGGAAGGTACTACTTATGCCCTTAGTTAATACAAAAGAAATTTTTAAAAAAGCCTATGAAGGTGGCTATGCCATCGGCGCTTTCAATGTCAGTGACATGGAAGTTGTTCAAGGCATTACTGAAGCCTGCAAAGAATGCCAGTCACCGGTTATTCTCCAAGTTTCA
>JBAYDQ010000112.1:0-2727 GCA_041668145.1 Bacilli bacterium
ATCTAGGAAGAGATTAATATCTCTTTCTCTCACAACATCAATCGCCATCAAGACAGTATCGCTATCATCGCTTTCTAGTTTTTTAATCAGATCTTCGTCTTTAATAAAGCGCATCGAAGAATTCTTTTTCTCCTCCAAGCGAATCATCTGAGGTAATTCTTTAATTAATTCTTCCACCTCCTGACTGACATAAGGTCGGTTCTTATAATATTCAAGGGCTTCATAAGCTTCATCAAATTTGGTGAGCAAGCACAGGATCTCAACATGGATACGCATGAGCATGGCCATATTAACTTCTAAAATCTTTTGATTTGTTTTGATACACGCTAATGCCTCTTCGCCTTTGCCAAGGGCCAGAAGAGCGGAGATGCGATAGAAAAGCGAGGTCGGTTCAAGGCTTGATTCAGTGAGTTTAACGACCAATTGATATTGTCTTTTATCCATTAATGTTTTTAAATTGTCCATAAATAATTAGTAGTTTCCTAGTAGTTTTTTGTGTTTACTTAACAAAGTTAAATCTTTGTAGGTTATGAGAATATTCTTTCTTGAGTGAAGGATTGAAAGAGATAAAACTATGGAGATGAAAAAACATGATTTGTTGATTATTTAATCTCAATGATTCTTTATCCATCGTTTAGTCTCCTATCTTTATTCTGTCATTATTATACTGCATAACTAAAACGGGACAAGAAAAGAAAGCGCGAATTATTACCTCATTAACGATAAAATCATTATAATAAATGATATGGTACGAAGTGATATTTACGACTTTTTAAAAACGATTCCTAATAACATTGTCCTTGTCGCAGCCACCAAATATGTTCAAAGCGATGATATGGTGACACTTTTGGAAAATGGTGTTTCTAATTTTGGTGAGAATCGTGTCGATGACTTCCTCGACAAATATCAAAATCTCAGCGGCTATCCCATCACTTGGCATTTTATCGGTCACCTTCAGAGAAACAAAGCTCTCAAAGTAATCAATAAAATTGATTATCTTCACTCTTTAGATTCTTTAGAACTCGCTCAATTAATTAATAGCCATCGAAAAACACCACTCCCATGTTTTATTGAAGTGTCTGTCAATCACGAAATAAGCAAAAATGGTGTTCCTTACGAGGAAGTGAGCAATTTTATTAAAAGTATTCTTCCCCTACCTAATATTAAATTAGTGGGCCTGATGATGATGGCAATTAAATCTTCCGATGATGGTTCGCTCAAAGACCAATTTCATCGCTTGAGAATTTTACGAGATGAAATGGCGAAGAAATATAATATTTCTCTTCCTTATCTCTCGATGGGCATGAGCGAAGATTATCAAGAAGCGATCAGCGAAGGAGCCACGCATATTCGTCTCGGGCGCATTCTCTTTGATGAATTATAAAATAAGATGGTTTCAATCCATCTTATTTTTTTACTTTTTTATCTAGAGATAATTTTAAGATATCTTTATAGAGGTCGACGCGACGATCGCGGAAGACACCCCAGCTCTCTCGCTCTTGACGAATGACATCAAAGTCAAAGTCAAAAAGGCGATAGCCTGATGAAGTCTTGTCCATCGAGGCGACAAGATTACCATATTCATCTAAGATGAATGAAGAGCCAAAGAAAGTCATTTCCGAGCTATCTTGTTTCTCAAGTCCGATGCGATTTGATGCCACGACGGGAATAATATTCGCGGCGGCGTGACCCATCATCACATGTTGCCAATGATCTTTGCTATCTTTCGGAAGAATTGGCTCACTGCCAATCGCGGTCGGATAAAGAAGAATGTCCGCTCCCATTAAAGTCATAATGCGCGCTGCTTCGGGAAACCATTGATCCCAGCAGATGGTGACACCGAGACAACCATATTTTGTCTTAAAGACTTTAAAACCAGTATCACCTGGTGTGAAATAAAATTTTTCTTCATAGCATTGACCGGTAGGAATATGAGATTTGCGATAGAGATCAACGATGCTGCCATCAGCGTCGATAACCACTAAAGAATTAAAATAGCAACTTCCCGCTTTTTCAAAGAAAGAGATAGGAAGAACAACATCATATTGTTTAGCGATGACTTGATAATGTTTGATGAGAGATGAGTTCTCAAGCGTCTCAGCTAACGAGAAATACTCGTATTTTTCCGTCTGACAAAAATAAGGAGTCATAAATAGTTCTTGTAAAAGAATAATTTTTGCTCCTTCTCGAGCAGCTTGAGCAACGAGTTGATCAGCTTGGTGGATATTTTTTTCAATATCCCAGCTACACGCCATTTGCGTGCAACCAACTTTAATCTTCATTTTTAACTCCTTTCGGAATTTGCATTGTTATACAATGAATATTACCGCCACCGACGAGAATAGCTCGTGAAAAGATTTGAATAACTTCTTTCTTCGGAAAAATGGTCTTGAATTGTTCGAGAGCAATTTGATCTTCTCTAACCCCAAAACCAGGGATAATAACAAAACGACTGCTCTGATAGAAATTGATGTAGGTCGCGAGAAGATTATCACCTTCTTGACGGCGTTTAGCCCCATAGCGGCTCGCCGCAATACTCCTTGCTTCTTTTCTCGAAAGATAGATTGGCGTCGGCATTTTCACTTTTATCACCTTAAGGTGGCGACCTTTGCTATCTGTCGCCGATTCTAAAATTTTTAAAGCTTGATTGGCCACTTTATATTGAACTTTATCACTCGTCTGAGGCCAAGCTAGCAAGACTTCGCCTGGGCGAGCAAAAGCGACCAT
>JBAYDQ010000113.1:0-2720 GCA_041668145.1 Bacilli bacterium
CAAAAACAATCCATTCCATAATGATACCTCCTAAAAGATTGGATCAAATAGTATTCCGTCTCCTTCAAAGAAACGGGAAAACATCTCATAAAATTCCAGACGCAAGACCTGGATGCCGACAATTAAGCCCTCGAGACCAATGACAAAAATGTTGCCGAGAATACTGACAATAATGCTCCCAGCACCACTCGACATACTCATTAAAGTGGCCACCACAAGCATCATGCCGGCGTGAGAGAGAACGAAACCGCCAACTCGCAAGAACGACAAAGTGTTTGTCATATAGGAAAGAATAACTTCAAATAATTCAAAGAAACCTTCGAGAATAAAACCGCCAACTCCATCAGGAAACATGGGTTGGAAGTGAAGTTTTCGATCAACCGGTTCTTTAAAGAAAATGGAGACAATCGGTAAGACAATAAAGAAGATAATCGTCCAAACATTAAAGATATTTGACATCCCCATGCCCATTTGAAGGACGATACCAGTGAGAACAAAACCATACAGTAAGAGACCCGATATGCCATTTGATGACATCAAAGCATCAACATACTTTTTAGCGCGAAACTTAGCGATGATATTGATAGTAATAACGGTCAAAATCAAAACCGCGCCAATGCCAACGGCGGCGATTAATAAGTTCATCGTTACCGAATTACTCATCACATGAATGGGTTCAATAGTGTGACCAAAAAGAGAACTTAGCCATCCATAAAATGGTTCCAAAAAGGCACTACTGCCAAATGTTTCACCATAGATGACACCAAAAACAGCGCTGCAAAGTCCGATACGAGTAAGGATTGGAGGAAGTGGGTTCTTTGAGAACCGCGATAAAATGAAACCGAGCAAAGCGACGACTAATCCTTGACCGAGATCACCAAACATGATGCCAAAGAGAAGAGAATAAGTGATCGCGACAAGCATGGTCGGATCGATATCGTGATATGACGGAGTGCCATACATATCCACGAAAAATTTAAATGGTCGCGTAAACCAATTATTCTTTAATTTTGTGGGTGGTGTAAAGCGCTGATCAAATTCCGGATCTTGAATCTCAATTTCAAGAGTGGGAATACCTTGGAAATGATTTTTCAGTTCATTGACTCGACTTCTTTCGATAAAACCAGTGAGGGTAACATGTTCACCTAAACCGACAACATATTGCCGCGCTTTATATAAGTCACTTAAAAAGATTAGTTCACCTTTCACTTTGTCAAATTCACTTTTGTGTTCTGTTGCAAAAGTGACAAGATTATTTTTCAAAAGGGCAATGCGATTCTTATCATCATCAATTTTTTTATTCAATGATGAACGAGCCGATTCGGGAGTACCAGTCACAAATTCAGGGATATAAACTCTTTCAAAAAACATGGAAGTAAAGAGATTGTCGATTTCTCTTTCATATTCTTGGGTGGTGAGATATAAGCACCAAACTTGGCCTTTGTCTTCTAAGAAAGGCACAAAAATAAAGCGTTTTTGCTTGTAGAAACGCAATTTTTCAATCACGTCGCTAGGAATTTTGCCAAATCTTAAAGAGATAAATTTCGCATTGAAGAAATCTTCAAAGGAAATATTCATGTCTTCAACTTTTTTAACTTGAAGGAGAGCTTCCTCATATTTTCGAATTTCTTCCTCAATAGTTTTAATTTTGTTATATTTCTCGCTTATTTGCTGATAGGAATTTTCCACATATTGTCGAATTTCATCAATTGATGTTGTAAAACAGGTGACTTTTTTGGCATCTAATTTGATGCCAATTTCACTTTCAATTTGTTTGATTTCTTCGAGAAGAGGTTCGCAAGGATTGGCGCCTTCATAAGAGCGAGCACCATGGACGGTGGCGATAATTTTATTAGGATCAGCTGGATGAAATCCCGAAAAGTCCACAAAACTATCGAGTAATTTTTCTAAATTATCCTCGTGAACGGTTAAATTTATTAATTTCAATTTACTAATCATGATAACGCCTCTCTAAAATACCAGCATAGGACGAATTTCGCTCTCGCTAACTTGATAGCGAATTCCTTCGATAATATGCGTCAAATTTTGCTCTTCTAATTCGCTTAAGAAGACATAAGCAAGATAAACAGTCGGAGCTTTTGTGGAAAAATACATGAATCGCTGAGCGATGGTAAAACGCATATAATCATCATAATATTCCAAATAAACTTCGTTTTTATCGTTGATATAAGGCCCAACGCCAGAAGCGACGATAACTTTGAGAATATCTTCAGGATTTTTGATGGCGATGATTTCATCAATTTTCTTATCGCTGATGCGCGTGGAAGGAATCAAAATTGACTTGATATCACTATCGCCAATGCCATAGAACTTTTTCAAACGATAGACTTTAATAATACTCTCCATCTCGATGTGAGCTTTAAAAGCATCTTGCAAATCTTTTTTGACTTTACCATGATAATGCGCTTTGATTTGTTCAAAGGCATAGTGATAATAGTCTTTTTCAAAGAGAGCTTCAAATTCATAATAGCGAATCATATCATTGCTGACCTTCACATATGGTTGAAGCAAAGCTGCATAACGAGTATTGCTTAAAACTTCCACTAATTGAGCGATATTCTTTGTCTTTGTTAAGGCGAGAAAATCAATTTTTGAGTATTGATCAAAATAATAGGGAATTTGTTCGACGACATCATATTCATCATGAGAGATGAAACTACGAATGACCGCTAAGATTACTTCATGTTCCATTTTCACTA
>JBAYDQ010000114.1:0-2696 GCA_041668145.1 Bacilli bacterium
GAACATTTCTTCTCATCTCAGCAGCCGCTCATGCGATTATCTCCATTCCTAAGAAAACATTTGATATTTATCGGCGCGATTTAGATCAAGGTATCAATCGCTTCCGCTGGTATGAATATGCTTTAAGCTCTTCGATTATGATTTGTTTAATCGCGACATTATTTGGTATTTATGATATTGGATCATTGATTTTAATCTTTGTTCTTAATGCACTGATGAATATCTTTGGTTTATTCATGGAAAAAATGAACAGTGGCAAAGAAAAGAAAAAGGTTAATTGGTCACCTTTCATTTATGGAGCCATCGCCGGGATTACTCCTTGGATTGTTATTTTTATCTATATGGGTGGTATTAACGATTTAAGTACTATTCCATGGTTTGTTTGGCTCATCGTAGTGACTTATTTTGTGACATTCAATACTTTCCCAATCAATATGATTTTGCAATATCTTCGAATTGGAAAATGGAAAGATTATCTCTATGGAGAAAAAGTTTATATTGTCTTAAGTCTCGTTGCCAAAACACTCTTAGCTTGGTTAGTTTTATTCGGAGCGATGCAGCCATAATTGCTCAATAAATAAAGCAAGCACATAACTTGCTATTATAATCATCTAACGACTATCATTTATTTACTAAAGTGAGGTGATTTAAATGAGCGAAAAAAAGAAAATTGTTGTCATTGGTGGCGTCGCCGGCGGCATGAGTTTTGCCAATCGATATCGACGCTTAAATATCAATGATGAAATAATTGTTTTTGATAAAGGGCCTTATGTTTCTTTTGCTAACTGTGGGCTTCCTTATTTTATTTCGGGCGAAGTTAATAGTCGTTCGCGACTTTTAGTGGTGAGAAAAGAAGAATTAGTCACCAAATTTAATCTGGTGATTCGCGAGAATAGCGAAGTGATTAGAATTAACCCTCAAAATAAAACAATTACTTATATTAATGACAATCAAGAAAAAGAGGAAGATTACGATAAACTCGTTTTGTCGATGGGGGCAAAGCCCATTTTGCCAATTATTCCAGGAATGGAAACTATTCCCTCTTTTATTTTAAGAAATATTCCTCATATCGATAGCCTTATGTCTTTTATTAAAGAACATAATCCTAAGCGCGCTTTAGTCATTGGAGCAGGCTTCATCGGTCTAGAAGTCGCTGAAAACCTCGCTAAAAGAGGAATCGCCGTGACTATCGTTGAAAAAGCTCCTCAAGTTTTGCCTCCTTTTGATCCCGAAATGGCGGCTTTTGCCGAAGAGGAATTAACGCTGAATAATATTAAAGTTTATACCGATAATGAAGTGATTAAAATCGATCATCAACATATTTATCTTAAAAATGGTCAAGAACTCAATGCTGATTTTGTGATTGCCTCTATTGGTGTAATGCCTGATACCGAATTAGCTGCTAAAAGCGGCATTAAATTAGGAATTAAAAATGGAATTATTGTTGATGAAAACTATATGACCTCCATTCCGGATATCTACGCCATCGGGGATGCAATCATCGTTAAGAATCAAATCTCTAATCAAGAGGCACTCATTTCTTTAGCTTCTCCTGCTAACCGAGAAGGTCGTCAACTTGCTGATGTATTAAGCGGACTCTCTGTTACAAATCGCGGGTCCATTAGCACAGCGATTGTGAGATTATTTAATCGAACATTTGCCTCAACTGGTTTAAATGAACGTCAATTGAAAGGACGCGATTATCGTGTTGTTCATCTTCAGACAAATGATCACGCGAGCTATTATCCCGGTGCGACATTAATTAATTTAAAAGTTCTATTTGACCCTAATACAGAAATGATTTTAGGCGCTCAAGCTGTTGGAGAAAAAGGTGTTGATAAGCGAATTGATGTTATTGCTACTGCGATGAAAGGTCATATCAAAGTCAGCGATTTGCAAGAATTAGAATTAACCTATTCTCCACCATTTGGAAGCGCGAAAGATATCGTTAATTTAGCGGGATATGTCGCTCAAAACGTCATTCTGGGCGTCTCAAAAACTTATCAGTGGTACGAAGTTGATCGTTTATTAAAAGAAGGTGCCTTGTTCGTCGATGTAAGAACTGAATTAGAACGATTATCAGATGGTTATATTGAAGGATCGCTATCGATTGATGCCGCTGATTTATATGAGCGTTATCATGAAATACCAAAGAATCGAAAAATTGTTGTTTATTGCGAATCCGGAACAAGAAGTTATAATGCTGAACG
This sequence comes from Bacilli bacterium, assembly GCA_041668145.1. Classification (GTDB taxonomy): domain Bacteria; phylum Bacillota_I; class Bacilli_A; order RFN20; family CAG-826; genus JAAYDH01. The sequence continues at coordinate 2,211 of JBAYDQ010000114.1, forward strand.
TATTTTAAGAGCTAAGGGTTATGACGTTTATAACCTCGATGGCTCATATGGAATTTATGGACGAATGAAAGGAAGAAAATAAGATGTTACAGACAATTACGATGATGGAATTTGAACAAGTCATCAAGCATGAAAAAGTTAATATTATCGATGTGCGAGAAGATTATGAATTTGAAGAAGGTCATATTCCTAACGCGATTAATATGCCTATGTCAACATTCTTAAAAAATGTCAGTAAAATTGATAAAACTCAACATTATTATATTATTTGCTATTCAGGTGCTCGTTCTGATGTCGCGGCTCGTTATCTTGATAAGCAAGGATATAATGTCACCAATGTTCTCGGTGGTATGAGCGTCTACAAAGGTAAATTAGCCGATTAGTATTATGATAAGAGTAAGTCGTTATCTAAATCGAAAAGGGTGATGGCTTAAATAGCCTAGAAAGGAAATAAAATTATGAAAGTTAATATGAAGATTTGGGATC
>JBAYDQ010000115.1:0-2604 GCA_041668145.1 Bacilli bacterium
ATTGCTGCTTGTAAATTGATACGATCATCATGCATTAATCGTACTTTAGACATAAGATTCTCCTTTCTAGCAGCAGGAGACATCATTATAAATCAATTTGTTGCAACGACTCTGGCATCTATCAGGGTTTTTTATTTCTTGTTTCAACATTATTCCTATATAATACTAATGTATGCCATATAGTATCGATAAAGAGAAAAAAGACATTAAAAATACGCCTCGCGAAGTCGAAATTCATCCTGCCAAAAAATGGAAGCGTATTTTGCTTTATCTTGGCGATATGATGCTCTCGTTTATCACTTGTTTTGTTCTTTTTAGCGCCATTGTCTATCCGCTTTCTATGGTTTTTGCTAAGTATAATGCCACGGAAACAGTTCAAGCTGGACAAGAAAGAGATGACATTCTTTATCATCATCAATTACTTTTTTATAAAGATGAAGAATTTGAACAATACAATTTTACAGATGATTTAAAATACACCTATAATCGTTTTTTAGCGTACTATGCTTTTTCAAGTGAAGATCCGACTATCGATAGTTTACATCCTGAGTATTCTCATCAAGAAGAAAACGAAATTATCAAAACTTATTTTGTGAATATCCGCAATGACACATTAACCTACCTAAGTCTATACAAAGAATATGATAACTTTTTTGTCGTCGACGAGGAAGATAATATATCACTTCTTGATTCCGTTCAAGAAAGCGTCCGATATTATTTCGATCCAGAAGAAAGATTAGAATCTGATGATTATAAAAATCTCAGCGAAGTCTTTGCAGCGATGTACAGTAAAATTATTTCCACGATTATGAAAGAAGATTTGACATATACTGATGCTAATTTGACATATCATTCCTATATCAAGTGTCAAAATATTATCGACACGAATGCTTCATTTTATAATTGGCGCATGAGTATTTCTTTAATGATAAGTTTTGCTCTTTCGACTTTTATCATTCATATTTTATATCCTTTAATTAATAAGCGAAGACATACTCCCTTAATGTCTATTATGCAGTTAGATCGTCTCGGATGCGATAATTTGAAGACGCTCGGCAAATTGGAAACCGCTTTTTCTGGTGTTTATCCTCTCGTCTTTGATTTGCCATATATATTATTCGTGCCACTTTCTTACACTACAATTCTTACAATTTTTGATTTGCCATTGATTGTTATTTTATTTTTAATTGGTTTATTGCTTATTGTTATAAGTTTGATTATTATGTTAATTCAACCATTTAATAGAACAGCGAGCGACTTGCTCTCTCGAAGCGTTATTGTCCCGTCTGAAGATGTCGATGCTGTTGATCAAGCCAAAAATTATGGGAAATAAAAAGGATGAATAAAGAATCATTAGAAGTTATTAATGCACCTGTTGATGCGGTGACGGTGGAATATGAATTTCCAAAATTTCATCACCGTATTTTGGCCAATCTTATTGATATTATTATCTTTGCCTTAATGTTTTTTATTCTTTTTATTCCTACCAACATGATTGTTACCAATCTTCCAGCTTATGCAGCGGCAGACGCCACTATGACTGAATATCGTCAAGATTCGGGTTTATTTAAATATTCAGCTAATCGCAAAGTTTATGAATTGATAGTAACGTGGTACATAAATAACGATGATGTTGAATATCCGGTTCGTGTTATTGGCTGTGAAAAAGCCATTTTTGATTTTCAAGAATTTGTCAAAGATAAATATGGAGAAGGCACTGAATATCAAGCGGTAATTAAAGATTATGATGATTCGCGACTAAGTGATGTAGCGATGTACGAAGGATTTCATCTTTTTGTGACTAACGAAATTGACACTAACAATGATGATGTAGTAGATTCGACTGAAATTATTCGTAACCCCGAAGCTCAAGCAGCTGGCGCTGATTCCGAAGTTTATTTCAATAAATTTTACCGAACTTATATTCTCCAAAACTGTAACGGTTATTTAATCACCCTTTTTCCAGATTATTATGCTTCAATTAAAACTGAATCTAACTTCTTATTCTTCTGTGAAGTTCCTATCGCTTTTTTCCTTTCCGGATTAGTATCATTTTTCCTCCCTGGTCTTATTTTCCGTCGAGGTCGAATGTCGTTTGGAAAAGCTTTATATCATATTGGGTTAGTCGATTCGCATATTTTATCGCCAACTTTTTGGCGCTTTTTGGCGCGATTTTCAATTTTCTTTTTTGGCGAATTAGTCTTGTCGTTTTTTACCTTTGGCATCCCTTTTATTATTTCTTTTTCAATGATGGCGTTTTCAAAAAAGAAGCAAGGTTTTCCTGATTATCTTCTCGGTTTGACAGAAGTGGATGGCACCAAAGCAAAAATTTATTTTACTAAATATGAAGCTGGAATGGACCAGATTAAAGAAAGAAAAAAACCCCTTGATTTTAAATTGAAACGCGATGAATAATTAGTATTTTTTTCTCTAAAAAGACATTATTTTTTTCGCGTGTGTTCGGGCTTGAATAGTAAACTAGATTTGTTTATAATAACAAAGTAGATAATACGAGGAATTCAAAAATATGAATGTAAAGAAATTGTTAGGCGTTGCACTTTGCTCTGTCTTTTCGATGACACTTGCAATTAGTGCTTCATCAAC
>JBAYDQ010000116.1:0-2603 GCA_041668145.1 Bacilli bacterium
AAACTCATAGTGATGTCATTAAAGAAGTGACCGCTGATGATATTGGGCGCGGTTCATTTGCGTTTGAAGAAGGAATTGAAGCTGATGCCTTATATACGAAAGAAAGAGGCTTAGCGCTTGGTATTTTCCACGCTGATTGTGTCCCCATCTTTTTCTATGACAAAGCCATCCCTCTCATCGGCATTATTCACGCTGGGTTTAAAGGAAACTTAAAACATATTACCTATAAAGCTCTTCAATACGTCATGAACCACGAGAAATTAGACCCATATGATATCAAGGTTTTTATCGGTCCCGCCAGAAGAAAATCGTCTTTTGAGGTCGATGATGAAACAAAAGAGAAAATAATCTGGGCTGGCTGCCCTCTTTTCGGTGATCATTTCGATGCCATTGAATCGAATAAGCTCGATCTTTTTTGCTTAGGAATTCCCTTCGCCAATATTCAAGATATCAATGTCGATACCGTCACGGATGAACATTGCTTTTCCGCCTATCAAAAAACGCCAATTGGTCGAATGGCGTCTCTTATCCTTTTAAAATAATATTACTTCAATCTTTTAATCACGCTGGGAGGGACGAGTTCGCTGACATCAACTCCGTTTTGGAATAGTTCCATAACCGTCGAAGAATTGATAAATGAATTTCGCGCTTTGCTCATCAAAAAAACCGAGTCAATGGAGGAGTCCGCATATTCATTGGCGCTCGCTAATTCAAATTCATATTCAAAATCCGTCACAGCCCGCAACCCACGAATGAGATGAGTAGCGTGATGCTCTTTGGCATATTGAACGGTTAAGCCAGACGAATAGTCAACAAAAACGCCTTTTAAATCAGCTGTTGCTTCCTTGATCATCTCCACTCTTTCAAGGGCCGAGAAGCGCGATTTTTTATGGGGATTACTCGCTACTAAAATAATCACCTCATCAAAGATGCGCAAGGCTCGTTTTAAGACATCGAGATGTCCATAGGTAATCGGATCAAAACTTCCGGGATAGATAGCAACTTTCATCTTTACCTCCATAATATAATGACGATAATTTCGCCATACTGGTAATCTTTTCGTCGGCGATAAAACACATTTTCAAACTCAATATGGCACTGAGTTTCTATGACGATTATACCATGAGTTGTGAGAAGATTATTAGTTAATAAAAGTTCAATGATGGATTGATAATCTCCTGTTTGATAAGGAGGATCGAGAAAAACGACATCAAAGGATTCCTTTTGGTGAATAAAAGCGTCAATTGCTTGATGGTCACTACATTTTAAAACACTCACTTCATCATTAGAAATATGGAGACTCTGAAGATTATGATGGATCGTCTCGATGGCGATTTGATTATAATCGACAAAAGTCGCGTGTTGCGCGTTGCGAGATAAAGCCTCAAGACCCATCGCGCCACTACCGGCATATAAATCGAGAACTTTTAAAGATGATAGATCGCCGAGGGAAGAGAAAATCGCTTCGCGAATGCGATCTTTTGTCGGGCGAATGTTCTTGACATCATCAGGCCATTCGATTAAACGATGACGATATTTGCCAGCGATAATGCGCATGTTATTTTTCTCCTTGTGGGCAGAGATGCGGATAGATGAAGGAAAATAATTTGTCGTTCATCATAAAATAAAGATCGCGAACTTCGGCATAAGCTGTTATGTAGTCTCGAACAAGAGGATGACTTTCCAAAGCTATCTTGGTTTTTTGTAAAGCTAAGCGAGCGTTTCTTATCTCTTCGCTATCTTCCGGATAAATATTTAATAATTCGGCATAGCGAGAAGCAGCGAGGTCTTTTTGATAGGCTAAAGCCATGACCTCAACTGAATTATTCATCTTTTCTTCGCATTGATTGACTCGCCGAATACGCGGATCATCTTTTAAGGCCTCTTTTAAGGCATAAGCTCGTTCGTAAATATCGTTTTCCATAGATTGATATTATTATATATAAAAAAACATCTAAGCGTTAGCGCTTACCTTTATCATTTTAATTAATTGTGCTAGAATACTTTTTATGAAAATTAGAATTATTAAAGATGATAACCCTCTCATGCGAGAGAGAAGTAAAGACGTTCCACTTCCCTTATCCAAAGAGAATAAAGCCCTCCTTGACGCCATGCTGGAATATCTCAAAATGAGCCAAAATGAAGAATACGCCGAAAAGCATCATATTCGCGCGGGCGTAGGATTAGCCGCTGTCCAAGTGAAGCGATTAGAAAAGATGTTTGTTATTTATTATGAAAATAGCGAAGGTCAAGTAGTGCAATATCAATTAGTGAACCCGAAAATTATTGAATCTTCCGTTAAACAATGCGCTTTGAAAAATGGCGAAGGCTGTCTTTCGGTGGATAAGATTTATGATGGACTTGTTCATCGCCACTATAAAATACGTCTCAAAGCTTTTGATGCTTTGCAAAATAAAGACATCGAGATTAGCGCCTCTGGATTTGACGCGGTTGTCTTGCAGCATGAATATGACCATTTAGATGGAATCTTTTTCTATGACCGCATCGATGATGCTGCGCCGAGTAAATTACACCCAAACGAAGAATTAATTTAAATAATTTATTAAAAAATAAATGTGCTATAATAAGCACGCCAATCAAAC
>JBAYDQ010000117.1:0-2577 GCA_041668145.1 Bacilli bacterium
CCATCGACGATGACAAAAGGAGTAAAAGAAACAACCTCCATGCGAGCCGGAATAATTAAATCATATAAACCATCGGCTATCGCCTCTTCGCTAACAGGGAATTGATGACCGAGGATAATGATAGCTTCAAGAGCGAGACAAGCATCATCCACGCTATACTGAGCAATCGATTGGATCTTCAAATTTCGATATGTTAAATAATCGAAAGAATATCCGCTTTCAGCATATAGAACATTATTTGGAATAGAGACCGTATGAACTAGGCTCTTTTTGTATTGAGCTTCGCGAGAAATAACTTCGACGACGTCTTCGCTTAAGTCGCCAATTAAAACTGGTATCTCTTCTTTGATAATACCCGCTTTTTGTTCAGCCACTTCCGTGATAGAGCGACCTAAATACTCGGTGTGTTCAAGACTCACCGAAGTAATGATCGAAAGAAGGGGAGTAAAAATATTAGTGGCATCAATAAGACCACCCATACCACATTCAATAATAGCGAGATCGCATTTTTCTTTTTGGAAATAGGACAGAGCGATGAAAGTTTCAATTTCAAAAGCGGATAAATCAAATTTAACAATCGCGGGTCGAGCGCTCTCCATGATGTCGAGTAAGGCTTGATCAGAAATTAATTCTTCGTTAATCGAAATCATCTCATTAATACTTTGAAGACCTGGCGAAGTAAATAAGCCGACTTTATACCCGGCTTGACGATAAATGGAGGCAATATAGCAAGCCGTTGAACCTTTGCCATTTGTTCCCGCGATATGGATTGAGGGAACAGAATAAGAAAAGGAGATCTTTTTTAAAAAGAGATCAAAATTATCGCGTTGATAATCGCCGATGTCTCGAGTCGCAATAACCGAATCAAAATTTTTCATAAATTAATCACTCTCACCCATGTCGCGTTTTAAATCGCGCTGTTTGATTGCCTCACGCTTGTCATAAAGTTTTTTTCCTTTGGCTAAAGCAATTTCTACTTTGGCCTTTCCATTACGGAAATAAACGCGCGTGGGAACAATGGTGTATCCTCCCTTTTTCATCTGATTGAAAAACCAATTAATCTCTCGTTTATGAAGCAATAATTTTCTTGTTCTTAATGGATCGTGATTAAAAATATTGCCATGCTCATAAGGATTAATGTGCATGTTAACAATTTCAATCTCTCCATTACGCACTAAAACATAAGCATCGTTAATGGAACAATTATTGCTACGTAACGATTTAATCTCAGTTCCTAATAAAACAATTCCACATTCCGTAAAATCACTTAAAAAATAATTAAAATGGGCTTTGCGGTTGGAAGCGATTATTTTGATGTTGCTAGTCGGTGTTTTTTTCATTTCAAATTTTCTCCTTAGCAACGGTGCGACGCCAATTGAATAAGCCTTCTTCATTACATTCTTCGCCCAGTTCTTTGCGGTCTTTAAAAGGTCCAAACATGAAAGCGAGATAGAAAATGAAAAGATCAATTAAAATAATGACGATAAGCGTGAGCAAATCAAGAGGCAAAACGGCATTCATTATCATAGTAAAGCAACCGCCGATAATAATCATAAATGGCCCCGCTAAACCAGGGGTGATAAAGATAGCGTGTATCGTCTCTTTAAACCATATTTTTGGTTTGCCTTTATAGATGACCATATAAATATTGGTAAGCAAGAAGCCAAGAGCGACATAGAGGCCGAGACCTAGAGAAAGAGCGAGAGTTCCGCTCCAATGGTAGTAATACTTTAAAAGAAGAGAAAGACCGCCGCTGATGCCAAATAACAATAAGCCAAGAGCAATTAAACGAAATGTAAATCGCTTATTTGAACTATGACGATAAAGAAGAGAAACAAAATATGGCAGGAACAATAAAGATAAAATAATGAAGACGATACCAAAGATAAAAAGACGTAAAAGGAAGGGGCTAGCATAAGGAACACTAGTAGCAAAAGTTAATCCTAAACCAATGAGTAAAGAAACGAGAACTAAGGAAATGACTCGAATCACACTATGTCCACTCATGCTATTTTGCCAGACATCGTTATGAATGGCTTCTTTTGCTAATTGAGGCTTCCGGAGATTATTTAAAACCATAATCGGTGGCAAATAGAACAAAATCATGATGATTGCACCAGAAGTCGAGGCATCAAAGAAATATGTCGATTCCACAAAACTATGCGCTAACAAAGCAAAGTAGATTAATAAATAGAGCAGAGCAAAACGATAATACTTTTTGATGAAGAGACGAATAATTGCGTAGAAGCCAAAGATGACACCGGCGGCATAGAAAACGAGACCGGTAATTCCACCCATTAAAAAGATTTCAAAATAACCAGAATGACAAGTTCGAACAACGTGACCAAAAATTGATGAATAGGTCAAAATCAATTTGGAACTCGCGCCATAACCATAGCCAATTGCGAGACGCAAGGGATCTCGACTCACTAAATAAAGAGCCCAATTCCAAATCTCTTTGCGATGAGAAAAAGTTCCGAAATTATTCGTAAAGATATAATGTTTAAGGAAATTGTCTACGGAGATAAGAATCACCCATCCTTTGGCAACTCCAATCAAATAGACAACTAAAAGAGC
>JBAYDQ010000118.1:0-2566 GCA_041668145.1 Bacilli bacterium
AATTAAGTAATGTCATAATTGAATCATCATCAAGTAAATAATGTTTTTTTATGTAATTAAACATTGAAGCAAAATCATATATATTAGTATTTAAATTACTAAATAGTGGCTCATTATAATTTTCTTCTGTATAAGTAAAATAACTATAGATTGAAGAAATTAAAGATGTTGTGTCCATATTGAAACCTATAGCATAAGAATTAACATTTGAACACACTTCATTAAATAAATCTGAATATTCTGTTGGGTGACTATGATTAAGCAAGTCATCATAAATAGTGTTTGCTTCAAAATCATTTTCCATATATAACTGAAGTTTTTCCCAACACTGAAGAATTTCAGCCCAAGAACTTCCTACATATGGTGTGCCTAAACTAATGAGATTTTTTACTAGATTAGGATGCCTCATTGTAAATAAAAGATTAGTAATACCACCTTTTGAGTGTCCAATTAAATTAATTTTACTTAAATTTCCAATTTGAGCATTGTAAATTTGGCAAAGAACATTGGACAAAGACAATTCAAAGCGATTAAAACAATCATAATTTGAAAAGAAACTCTCATACTGGTCATAATAAACTAAAATTATATTTGATTCATTAATATCTATTGTTTGGACACAATCAATTTCTTTGAAATAAAAGGCATTCATATCAGCAGAATAGATCATCTGAGATACATTAGTTTCGGTTGGTAAGTTTGTATTTTCTTTGGGAGAAAAACGATAAACACTTGTTTTTGGTTTTTCTTTTAATTCAGCTTCTGTTTTACTGACTAAATCGGATAGTATAAATGGAAAAGAATAATTTTCAATTGAATAAAAATAAGGATTAATTACCTCATTATTTTTATAAAGTGGAAACCAGTCTTTATAACTTGAACACAATCCATGTGTTAATACAGTAATATTTGAACAATCTTCTATCTTGTTATTTCTTTCGAGATCTTCAATAAAAGAAAGACAATAATCATTTTGGTTTTTTTGTGCTTTCTCTAAATCAACAAAATAATGCGATTTATCGATATTTAGATCGTTCATGCTAATGTTTGAACCATTGACTGCGATTAGCGCAACCAAAATTGATGTCAAAATTGACATAAAACCCCCCTTTTTTCTATAAAAATTATATTCCCATTTGTTCAAGAAAAATAGATAGTTTTTTATTGTCGATATTTATTATCCATGCCAAAAAATATTTAAAATCGATGTAATCAACTGATTTTATATAGAAAAAGTAAAAAAATTATGCTTAAATGGTTCAAAATTTATAAAAATCAATATTCGGGAGTCTTCTTTCTTGGGATTGCTTTTTTTGTCTTACAAGAATTGCCTTATATTGTGATGCTACTGATTCATCTATCATCGAATCAGATTATGAATATGACCGAATTTTCAATGTTCCTTAATATAATTGAGAAAATAGTGAGTTCTCTCTCGGTCGCTTTTTTAATTTTAATAGTCAATAAAAACGAGAAGTGGTCCCCTTTATCAAACAGAAAAGAAAGATTTTTTATTTTAGCATTAGTGATGGTCGCAATTAATTTTGGTGGTTGCATTGCCTATTATAATAGCTATCAGACTTACACTCTAATGTTAATCTGTTTAGTAGGGACTGTTCCTCTTTATTACATGTTTCTGGGTCTATGGAGAAAAAATTACCCACTCGTTATTATTGCTATTCTATTTTTAATTGTCCACGTCACCCATGTGGCGCTCAATTTGTCTCTTTAATTAATGGACTATCACGATAGAACTATTTATTTATAGCTATCTTTATTGTTTTGAGCATACTCATCAATTTCTTTTGAAATAGTTTCTTTATTACCTCTAAATGGGAAGAAGAATCCTCGCTTTTTTAATTTTTGACCTTTTTTAGTAATTTTAATAAAAGTGGCGGTCTTTTTGCGGATGTTTTCTTTTAATTCATCAAAATTAATAATGATTTTATTCTTTTTCGCGACTTCACTAATTTTTGTGGCGAGATGAACGGAATAGGCGAAATCGACGAGCATCATGCCAAGAATGATACCGATAAAGAAATAATAGATTTGATGTTGATCAGAAGATAACCAGTAGATAGCGTTCACTAAATATTTATTAATAAGAAAGTAGTAGAGAGCTCCGACAGCCAACCAAATTAAAGAAAAAGAAGGGCAAATAATCCCCATAATATTACCTTTGCGTTTGCTGTAATCCCATAACTTGATTTTCATCCCTTTGATAAAGATGAGACCGGCGATGAATTCAACGAGCACCATAATGACGGCAATCATCACGATTTTAATGATGACACCCCACACGCTTTGATCGCTTAAGCCAATCGGACTCAAATCAATATTGCTTAAAGCGTATAGAGCCACGGTGCCAAAACCATAGATTGGTAGATACGGGCCAACTAAAAACCCAGGATTCATCCATTTATGTTGAGAAATAAAGCGACGAAAAAATAGTTCAATCACCCAACCGATGATTGATCCAACGACGAATAAGGTGACGATAGAAATAAAAATGATAAGTGGATCCATCTTTAATATTATACAAGAAAAATTCTCATCTTGTCCAAAT
>JBAYDQ010000119.1:0-2562 GCA_041668145.1 Bacilli bacterium
AAGAAAATTTTTAAATATCCCTACTCTGATATTTTGTGGCTCGATGAGAGCAAAGGCGAAAAAAACGGGACAGTCACCTTTGTTTTAAAAACGGGACATATTGTCTATCTAATTTCTGACAATGAAGGGCTCGTCTATAAAGCCGTTTTGGAAAATAGTAAAAATCTCTTACCTAAAGAAGAAATTATACATCGTTTCCCGGGTATTAAATTATGAAATCCAATTTGTTTATTGCATAAACGAGACTGGTGTGATACGATTTTCAAGAACCAAAGGAGGCCTACGATATGTCAAGAGTATGTCCAATTACTGGTAAAGGACCATTGAGTGGTAACAGTCGTTCCCATTCTTTAAGAGCATCCCGCCGCAGATGGAATTGCAACCTTCAAGTCCGTACAATCGTGGTTGACGGCCAAGAAATGCGCGTTCGTATGTCAACCCGCGCTTATCGCAGTCTCAACAAACAATACAAATCAGAATAGGTTAATTCCTTAAATAAAAAAATAGCGGTCAATAAACCGCTTTTTTTATGTTAAAAAGCAAATGTCAAAATAAAGATTAACAGTTCATTAATAAATAAGAAGAAAAAGAGAAGCCATTCAGTAAAAGCTAAAGTTAAAACATTGGGGCGAATGTACGTGATTGTTCCGTCTTCATTAACAACTTTTTTCATGCGTAAATTAAGAGAGAGTTTTGGATTAAGCAAGAGGGCTAAAGTCACAATTGTCATCACCAATGATAACCCAAAGACAATAAGAGGAATGGGTGTTGATTCGCTAAGGCTCATCAAATACTGGTTATAGACAAATGAGCCAACGCAGATAGAAGATGGCAATAAGAAAGAGAAGATGATGAACAAGATAAAAATGCTGCTGTGAACGCGAATGTAATCAAGAGGAACAAAAGTTAATACTAAGAAGAGAATAGAAGCGAGGACTCCAGAAATTAAAGCCGTGATGAAAAAGCCGTTATGAAAATTTAAATCAAAGGTACTAAAAAAGAAAGCAAAACCCAAAGTTGTTAAAATAAGAGCGGTATTACCATAAAAATTATCAGCAAAACGACTTTTATAGTTCAATTCATAAGGAAACATATTCCGCACGCTATAGGTAACTTTGTACTTATTTTTATAATGAATAAAAGAGGCGACTAAAAAGAGACCACCGAAGAGAATTGATAAAAGAAAACTAGGAAGAGAAAATTGCATCTTACACCTTCAATTCTTCAATCGCTTTTTTAACATCTGAAGCGCCAAAAACAAAGGATCCAGCGACGAGAACATCAACGCCCATTTTTCGACATTGGCGACTTGTTTCTTCGTTGATTCCTCCATCGACTTCAATCAGAGTTTTAAGTTCATTTTCATCAATATAATTTCGCAAGCGCAAAATCTTAGCTAACGAATCAGCGATAAATGTTTGACCGCCAAAGCCAGGTTCCACTGACATAATTAAAACTAAATCAAGACTATATAAGAAGGGAAAGACGACACTAATTGGTGTTTCTGGTTTAACGGACAAGCCAGCTTTTCCTCCCGCTTTATGAATAATATCAATGATTTCAAAAACTTCAGAATCACTTTGACACGCTTCGTAATGAAAGGTTAAATAATCAGCCCCGGCTTCCACGAACTGTTTTGCAAATTCTTTCGGGTTAGAAATCATAATATGGACATCATTGACCATGTTATGACAGGTGGCGATATCTTTTAAAACAGGCAGTCCAAAAGAAATATTTGGGACAAAATGTCCATCCATTACATCAAAGTGAAGCCAATCTGCTCCGGCTTCTTGAACGATATGAATATCGTCAGAGAGATGAGCGAAATTAGCGCTGAGAAGAGAAGGGGCAATAAGAGCAGTTTTCATTTGGAATACCTCTGCGATCGAAAAATCGCTTCATTTGAAAGAGTGACATAGCAATCATAAGCTACTGAAGAAATTATACCATCATTTAGGGCCTTTTTCACGGCGCAGCGATCTTCCGATAAATGAAGGCAATTAGAATAATAACATTTTAAATAAAGTTCCATAAAACCAGGAAAATATTGAGCGAGATCTTCTTTATATAAATCGAGATCTAAAGAGGAAAAACCGGGAGTATCAGCAATATAACCATTTTGGTAGGGAAGAAGAATGACTTCTTTTGTTTTGTGTTTGCCTCTTCCAAGAGCGCGAGAATATTCGCCGACTGCTCGTTCAAATTGTGGGTCGATAGCGTTGATGAGAGAAGATTTCCCCACACCTGTTTGACCGATTAAGCAGGTCGTATGATAACGAAACAATTTTCTAACTTCTTCAAGACCCGTCTTGTCTTTATTGCTCACTACATAAACATTCACGGAGATGTCATTGAATACTTTTTTGATTTCATCGATATATTGTTGGTTATTGTAGCAATCTGATTTAGTAAGAATTAAATGAGCTTTAAGACCATTCATATTTGCATAAGTCAAATATTTAAAAGCTAAAAGATAAGAAAAATTTGGCTCAATGAGAGACTGAACAATGAGCATTTGATCGATATTAGCTACTTGAGGTCTTTTTAATTGTGATGTGCGAG
>JBAYDQ010000120.1:0-2558 GCA_041668145.1 Bacilli bacterium
CAAATAGTTCGTTACACCTTAAATGGTGCAACGAGAATAAAATACACTATTTGGGAATAATTTACAACAAAACAATACCGAAAAAAATCATCAAAGCAAGCAAAGCGTTTTCTTTTCCCTGCATTGGATTATTACAAAACCAATTTCTTGCTGTTAAAGGCAAGAAAAAAGATGGCCATAAATACCATCTTTTTATCTTTTTATCTTGATATAATCTAACTTTATTGTTAGTGGTCGGGACGACAGGATTTGAACCTGCGACCTTCTGCTCCCAAAGCAGACGCGATACCAAGCTACGCTACGTCCCGAGAATGGCGCGCCTCACAAGAATCGAACTCGTAACCTCCAGATTCGTAGTCTGACACTCTATCCAGTTGAGCTAGAGGCGCGTATAGACTTACCAGTCATTTCCAGTAAGTCGCTGTCATTTTATGGAGGTTCCTACCGGATTTGAACCGATGCTCATTGAGTTGCAGTCAATTGCCTTACCAACTTGGCTAAGGAACCATGAGCGGCGGTATGTATTATAACACCGCCACATTTAATGTATCAAGAAGGAAAAAACTAATTTTGACGATCTAATTCTTTTCGTTTTTGACGGAGACGATAATTAATTTTCTTATTTATAAAGAAATATGTCACTAATCCCACTCCAAGAGCGATTTCGCTCACAAAAAGGATAGTCGCCCAGATTGGCAGCGAAGTGCTCTTAAATCTTTCCCACATGGCAAGAACAGCTTCATTAGCTTCTTTGCCAAAATCTTTCATCACCGCACAACGAGTAATCGTTTCAAGATCGGGATATTGGCAAAAGAATTGACGTCCAACAGCAATGTTTTGATAAACAGTGCCTCCTTCATCTTCATAACTATAGAAATAACTATCCGTATAGAAGTGATACTCGCTTAAATCGTTAGATTCATCATTGACAAAATTGCTATTAAAGAAATAATTCAGATCAACATCATCGAGTTGCGAATCAGGGGCATCAACAATCGTTAAATCGCCATAGGTTTTAATAACGCTGGTTGGATCACCATTCTCATCAGTGAGATAGACATAGGAATAATGAGTATCATCGATAATGTTGCCATCATCATCTTCTTGAAAATAGACTAATTCGTAATTATTGTAGGTTGCATTATGATCAGTTGTTAAAAAGTCATCATAGGTCAAAGGTTGATAATCGGAAACATTATTAGGATTGAGACGGTAAATGCTAGCATAAGTCTCGTTTTCTTCATCAGTGCAAACACGTAATTCATCTGTGCGGATATCATACCAATCACGCACCAAATCACGAATGTCTTCGCCACCAATAAAGGAGGTATAGCCAGTGTATTCCATATTCTCACGAGCGTATTGGGGGGTAGATAAAAAATCTAAAAAGAGATATGCCACTTCAGTTTGTAAAGGAGTGCGGTCGTTATCTTTTGGCATGACCCAAGCATCAAACCAAAGATTCGATCCTAATAATGGAATTGAATAGCAAAGTTCTTTATCTTCTTCTTCACCTAATTCCATTGAATAAACAGCATCGCCACTCCATGCAAAGTTGATGCCAATTTTCCCTGAGACAATGTCGCTTTTGCCACTGTCGACTTCAAGACCAAAAATATTACCTCTTAAGTCGTCGAGAATAGTTTCGACTCTTTTGATCGCTTCATCGTCGCAACGATTAAATACTTCACTGATCATTCCGTTATATTCACTAGCCGATAAATCGCCACTTTCATAAGCCTCTCGATAAGTAATCAGTTCCTCTTTATAAACTTGTAAAACCGCCATGGCATAAGTATCGCGCATGCTATCTTTAATGGAGATAGTACCGTTATAATTTGTGTTCCACAACATGTCCCAATAAGCGGCATCTTCAATAGCTTGTCCTGGGTTATAATTAGCATAATATGGATTGAATAAAAGACCGAGCGTTCCCCACATGTAACCCACCCCGTATTCACCGAGTGTAACATCGTTGCCATTGATATCAGTTGTCTGAATTGAATCAAAGCGGTTGCGGATATATGAAGAAGCATAAGTATTATAGTTATCCATATTACTCGTATCAATTTTTTGGATTAAATCCTCTCTAATCATCTTTTGAATCATATATTCACTCGGACAAATAAGATCATAGTTTGCTTTGCCAGTTAAAAGTTGACTATAGAGAGTTTCGTTAGTATCAGTGGTTGAATAGACGACATCGACATCGTGATAACCCATCGCATCAGCGTATTCTTCAAATTGATGAATAAAGGCGTCCGGATCATCATCGGTCATGTAGATATAATCTTCCATGTTTTTAATGCGTAAAACAACCTTATCATTCACATTAACTGATGAGCGTTTTGATAGAGAAGAAACTGTTTTTGCGGGTTTTTTGGTCTCCAAAGTCGTGTTATTTGTCAATAATGTTCCTAAGGAGAAAAGAGATATTCCGACCAAAGAAAACAAAAGAATTTTTTTCATATTAATCGCGTCCCTTTCTTATCTTCTTAACTTTAGCTTGTTGCGAGCGATAAATCGATACAACGACGACAACAACGATAACGAGAATA
>JBAYDQ010000121.1:0-2558 GCA_041668145.1 Bacilli bacterium
ATATCTTCGATATTAATAGTTTCATCTTTAATTTTAGCGTTAAAATCAGCCGTGACTCGCAAGGCTAACATTTGAACGATGTCTTTATTAAAGAATTTATGCTCAGCCATGAAGGCCCGTTCAATGGCGTGACCAATTTTGGCGATGTTAAATTCTTCTAGGGTGTTATCCCTTTTCTTTACTTTTAGCATAAAAAGCTCTCCTTTAATTAGGTGATAGAAAAACGCTACTCACGTTTTTAGTGATAAGAAAGTGAAACAGTAAGATTATCGATCTGAAACACTTGTGCCCTTATAATATCGGAAATAATTACATTATCAATAGGGAAAAATATAAAAACTAGACAATGTATAAAAGTATGTTGCGTTTCTCTTTACTAACCCGGTTTAAATGTTGTATTTTAGCGCTGCTTTCCCCTGAAAATATGCTAAAATGTCGCTATGCAAAAAAATAACGAAGTCATCTATCAAATTTTCCCACGCAATTATTCAAAAGAGGGAAAATTTCTCAATATCATTAATGATCTGCCTCGAATAAAGGCTCTCGGCGTCGATATAATTTATCTCATGCCAATCAACTCAATCGGCACATTAAATCGCAAAGGCGCATGTGGCTCTCCCTACGCTAGTCAAGATTATTTTTCCATCTCACAAGACTTAGGGACTCTCGAAGATTTTAATAATCTCTGCCAGTCCATTCATCATCTGGGAATGAAAATCATTCTCGATATGGTTTTTAACCATACTGCTCCTGATAATGTCTTAATCAAAGAACATCCTGAATTTTATTTTTATAAAAATAATAAAAGAGGAAATCGCATTGGTAACTGGAGCGATATCGTCGATTTGGATGTTGATAAAGAGGTGACTCAAACTTATCTTGTGAGTGTTTTGCAATACTGGATTAAACAGGGTGTCGATGGCTTCCGTTTTGATGTTGCATCCATGATACCTCTTTCCTTTTTTAAAAAGGCGCGCGCTGCTTTAGGACCAGAGATTATTTTCCTAGGTGAGAGTATTGATCCCTCGTTTTATCATTGGCTGATTAGTCAAAATTATTACGCCTCAAAAGATGAAGATTTAGTGCCGACTTTTGATTCGCTTTACAACTATCATTGGTTTCGGGAATTTCAAGGTTATTTGAAATATGGCGATCCTCTTAATCGAACTATCCATACCCTCAATCAGTCTTCCTCAATTTTACGCGTTAATTGTCTCGAAAATCACGACAATGATCGCGTGGCTTCATTGGTAAATGGAAATCGAACAAAATTGAAAAATCTCTTGGCTTTTTCATTCTTTTTAAGTGGCATTCCTTTCCTTTATGCCGGGGAAGAATACGCCATAGAACACAAACCCGAATTATTTGAAAAAGACCCAATTGATTGGTCCAAAAAGGACGAAGAAATAAATGAATTTGTCAAACATCTTATTCACCTCAAACATCTTGATCCATCTGATCATGTTCAACCCTGCTATTTGACTCAAATTGGAGATAATGCCATAAAAATTGCAAAAGGGAATAAAATAGGATTTTTTAATTTTGGCAACGCCCCATTAACAATCAAATTAGCGGACAAAAAATATCATGATTTATTATCAAATAGCGATATTATTAATAACATTATAGATTTGGTTAATCCTTTAATTTTGGAAGATTTGAAGTATGAAAATTGATTATTGCTATCACACTCATACTTCGCGATGTGGACATGCTTATGGAGAGGATGCTTCTTTTGTTCAAGCGGCGATTCGACAAGGAATGGTTGAATTAGGCTTTTCTGATCATGTTTTTCTTCCTTATCATTCACAGCCAGGAATTCGCGGTAATTTTAGCCAATTAAATGATTACATCAATAGTGTTAATTCTCTCAAGAAAAAATATCAAAAAAACATCAATATTCATCTTGGATTTGAGTGTGAATATTATCCAGAATATATCGAATATTATCGTGAATTAAAGGATAAGTATGGCGTCGAATATCTTATCCTAGGACAACATTGTTTTATCGATGAAAAAGGAACTTTTCATTGGTATTTATATGAGAACTGTCCTTATGAGAGAATCAAACGCTATACAGACGATCTAATCAAAGGGATGGAAACCGGTTTATTTGCCTATGTTGCCCATCCTGATATCTTTGTTTCCCCTTATCACACTTTTAATATGGGATGTGAAGAATGCGCGCGGCGCATTTGTCAAGCAGCTCAAAGACTCCACCTTCCCTTAGAAATTAATTTGGGTGGACCTGCATCGCAAGGCTTGATGATTGATCAAGTTTATCCTAATGATGATTTCTGGCGCATTGCCAGTGAATATCATGTTGAGGTCTATGTCGGCGTCGATGCTCACACGCCCGAATACTTTCAGAAAGCTAATTACCAATTAGCGTTAGACATCGTCGAGAAATATCATCTTACTCTCTTGACAAGATTAAAAAAATAAGACCCAAAATGAAGTGCTAGTGTAAAAGTGGACAAAGGTAAAAAAGCCCCCGTCCACTTTTTCTTTTGCTATTCTATGAGAAGGAGGGATTGAAATGGTAAGAAACAAAGAAA
>JBAYDQ010000122.1:0-2552 GCA_041668145.1 Bacilli bacterium
AAAAAGAAGCAACAAAAGCTCTATTTACCCCCACCTGTTCTTCACTTGAAGGCTTTGAACCTTTAAAGAAAGAAAAGTGTCATGAATTATATGAAATAGCTAGAGGAGTCTATCGAGATATCAATGGATAACACAATTAAAGAAAAATACCTTCGGTGGAAAAGCTATCCAATCCAGGATAGCTTAAATAAAGAGTTGGATTCGCTCAATGAAAGTGAAATCATTGATGCCTTTTTTACCGATCTTACTTTTGGAACCGGAGGACTGCGGGGAGTGATTGGCGTTGGAGACAATCGCATGAATGTTTATACCGTGAAAAGAGCAAGCATAGGTTTAGCGCAATATCTATTAAAAATTTTTAATAAACCCAGCATCGCCATCGCTTATGATTCACGAAATAAATCGAGATTATTTGCCGAGACTGCAGCGCAAGTAATGGCGTATTATGGAATTCAAGTTTTTATCTATAAAGAATTAATGCCTACTCCTTCACTTTCCTATGCTGTTCGATCCCTATCTACTTCAGCTGGTATCGTCATCACCGCTTCTCATAACCCTAAGCAATACAATGGTTATAAAGTCTACGGCAGCGATGGATGTCAAATCACTGATTATGCCGCCAATTTAATTATGAAAGAAATAGAGGATGTTGATATATTCACCCCTCTTCCAATTCTTTCTTTTGATGAATACTTAAAAACTTCGCAAATTAAATATATTTCGGAAGAATTAATCGACACTCTCTATCATTACGAAGCCTCTTTATCGACCTATCAAGGCAAAAAAGACATCAAGATCGTTTATTCCGCTCTTAATGGAGCGGGTTTTCGCAGTGTTACCAGTGTTTTAAAATTAGCGGGATATGACAATCTTTTCCCCGTGAAAGAACAGTGCTATCCCGATGGAAATTTCCCAACTTGTCCAAAGCCCAATCCTGAACTTCACGAAACTCTCGAACTTGGTATCAAACTTGCTAAAGAAAAAGAAGCGGAGATCTTAATTGTCACCGATCCTGATTGTGACCGGGTGGGAACCGCGATAAGACATGAGGGAGACTATGTTCTTTTAAATGGAAACGAGATTGGCGTTCTGCTTTTCGACTATCTACTAAAAGTAAAAAGCATCGTGCATCCCTTCATCATTAAAACCATTGTCACCAGCGATATGGCTAAGGAAATGGCCGAAAAAAATCATGTCACCCTTTATGAAACACTCACTGGTTTTAAATATATTGGGGAACAAATGGGGAGAAGAGAAGCAAAAGGAGATCTCGATTGTTTCTTGCTGGGTTTTGAAGAATCATATGGCTATCTCTCAGCGAAAAATATTCGTGATAAAGACGCCATCAATGGCTCCTTGATGATTGCTGATATGTGCGCTTATTATAAGCAACAAAACAAGGACATCGTCGAAAGAATGAAGGAACTATATGAAGAATATGGTTGGAATAAAACCTCTTTAATCAATAAAGAATTTGGTGGGCAAAAAGGTAAAAAAAATATGGATTCTTTCATGGGCTCTTTAAGAGAAAAAAATGATTTCCCTTCTTTAAATTATAAAGAAGATTACGCCACTTCAAAAAGAACATTCGCTAATCATGAAGAAGAGATATTCCTTCCGAAAAGCAATGTCTTAAAGTTCTCCTTTATTGATGGATCATCTGTCACTGTGAGACCGAGTGGAACCGAACCCAAACTTAAACTCTATTTCTATATAAAAAATAACAAAGATAAACTCGAAGAAAAGATGAACTTCTATCAGCAGATGTTCTTATCTCTTTTCTAATTTTTTGACTTGACCCATTTTTACTAATTGCCAAAGAGATTCACTCTAGGGAGGAAATCACATGGAAACAGTTAAACTAAAACCAGCCACCAAAGACTATATTTGGGGAGGAAATAAATTCTTCCGCTGGGGAAAAGAAGCTGACTCTGACCGCATAGCCGAATGCTGGGAGCTGTCTTTTCGTGATGATGGTCCTTCGCTCATTGATTCAGGAATTAATCAAGGGAAACGATTGAAAGATATCGCGAGCAAAGAGGATATTGGTCTTCTTGCCTCATCTTTTCCTTTTTTTCCGATGCTTGTTAAACTCATTGATGCGAAAGATAATCTCTCAATTCAAGTTCACCCGAATGATGAATATGCTTTAAAATATGAAAACTCATATGGCAAAACCGAGATGTGGTACATTCTCGAGGCGGAAAAAGATGCCTTGCTCTACATTGGTTTTAATCATGATGTATCAAAGGAAGAAATCATCAATCGAATCGCTAATAACACTCTACTTGAAGCTCTTAACGCCATTAAGGTTCAATCTGGAGAATGCTACTTCATTCCCTCTGGAACTCCTCACGCTATCGGTCGAGGAATCACTTTACTTGAAGTTCAACAAAATTCCAATCTCACCTATCGCTTATATGACTATGGTCGAGTTGGGAAAGATGGTAAACCACGTGAACTTCATATCGAAAAAGCCTTAGAAGTCATAGATTTTTATAAATTTTGCCCTATCGTTACTAAAGAAGGAAGGCTAGGCTATTCGCCTTATT
>JBAYDQ010000123.1:0-2551 GCA_041668145.1 Bacilli bacterium
AAAACTGAGTTTAACATAACAAATCATTCTGTTTTAAAAGCGATTAAGTTTCACGCCACAGGAAACAAACAAATGGATCTGTTAGGACAAGTTATCTATGCTGCCGATAAAATCGAGCCAACTCGTGATTACAATTCAAATTATATGATTGAGGCAATGATGAAGGATATTAGCCAAGGTTTCAAACTTGTGTTAAGCGAAAACAAAAAATTCTTGGAAGAGAATCGTCAAAATATTAATAATCGCCTAACAATGAATTGCTTTGCTTACTTCTTATAAGTTAAGTTTTGTTGTTTTTATCTTTTACGATGATAAATTAGTTTTGTGCTGATTATAGTGGCGGAGATAATCAGATTGTTTATGATGACAACCATTTTTTTATTGTTCACACTATAATAGTGATAAAGCAAAAATATAATGAACTTCGCATAATTTCCGTTATGTTAACCATACTATAATAAATATCGATGTATTCAGCAAATATTCAAATAATTGATATATAATTAAAAATAGAAAAATAGAAAAATAGTGAGTTTTCCACAGATAATAAGCATTGATAATGTACTAGAAAACTACTAACAAGAGCCACCATTATTGCAATGTTGATGGTTTTGTTAATAGGTTTATGTAAGCTTGAATGATCATTTCGACCTTCTTATCTTCTAGCCGATAGACTTCGTTTCTTTCATCATTTTCATTTAACATGTTGTTATTTCCGATTGCGCACTTTGTATAGATTCTTAATTTATCGACAGCTCTAATTTGGTTGATGACCGCTAAAGTTCGATGCGTTGTTTTTAATGATTCAATAATTCCAAGGTCAATGTCACTTCTTGGATGCCCACCATTTTTATTTGTTTTTAAAGGACAAACAATCACCAATGGATTAAATTCACAGGAATCAGATAAAACTACCCCATAGTGACGATTTGAGAATTCAGCATTAACATTGATTCCCCAATCAAATTCTAGAATGTCGCCTTTTCGAAGGTCATATCTTAGTTTGTAACGTTCAGCGAATGTTGAATATTCAAGTTGCCTTTTTATCCAATCGAGTTGTTCCTTTCGGCCAATCATCTTTCCTGGCATAGGATGATCTTCAAAATCATTATTATCCGTCCAACGGTAACGACCATTGCCATATAAATTTGGGTTATTCATTTTTATATCCCCTCCCATATAACTTTGTTATCCCAAATTTGCAAAAAATTCCGAAAAAAAATAAATAAACGTTTTATCGTCTATTTATTTATTTTACAAATAAATGTTTTTTAATCTTTTAACAATTCTTCGATAGGGGTTCCGATTAAATTGCTAGGTTTGACTAAACCAAAATTCTTTAGAATCGTCGCACCAAGATCCGCAAATGAGCTTCTCTCTTCTAAGTAACCACCATTCTTAAATGATTTGGAATACATAAGAAGAGGAACTTTCTCTCTTGTATGATCGGTACCCGTCCATGTTGGATCATTACCATGATCAGCTGTGACGATAACTAAGTCGTCATCTTTTAAAACAGCGAGTAATTCTTTCAAACGCACATCAAAGGCTTCCAAGGCTTTAGCGTATCCTGGGACATTGCGGCGATGGCCATATTCTGAATCAAACTCGACGAGATTTACAAAGCAGAGCCCCGTAAAATCAAAGTTCTTTGCTTCAGCGATGGTTTTGTCCATCCCGTCCTCGTTGCTGATGGTCTTTTGTGTTTTAACTACGCCATATTGATCAAAGATATCGCCAATTTTGCCGATACAATCCACCATATAGCCATGATCTTTTAAAATATTCATCGCAGTGGGGATGTTTGGCTTAAGACTTAAGTCATGACGATTAGGAGTACGCTTAAAATTAGAAGCGTTGGTGCCTATGTATGGACGAGCGATCACGCGACCAACCATCCATTCTGGTTTCATACAAATCTCACGAGCGATTTCACAGCATCGATATAACTCTTTGACTCCTGTCACCTCTTCGTGAGCGGCAATTTGCAAGACACTATCAGCGGAAGTGTAGACAATGAGAGAATTTTCTTTCATTTGCTGTTCACCGAGTTGCTTGAGAATTTCCGTTCCGGAAGCTGCATAATTACCGATGACCTTATGACCCGTTTTTTCTTCTAATTCAGCGATTAATTCCTTCGGGAATCCTGTATCAGTGAATGTCTGAAAAGGTTTGGTGGTATAAATACCCATCATTTCCCAGTGACCAGTCATTGTATCTTTACCATTGCTCTCTTCGCGAGCTCGAGCGGCGTATGAGTGAGGATGACTGACTTTAGCAGTCCCAACGATAGGAGCTAAATCACCAATGCCAAGGCTGTTCATCGTCGGGATGTTCAATCCATTAACGCCTTGAGAAATATGGAGGAAAGTATTGCTTCCCGCGTCTCCGTATTTAGCAGCATCTGGTTCTGCTCCAATGCCGGCAGAGTCGGCAACAATAACAAATATTCTTTTAAATTTATATGCCATGAGGTTTCTCCTTTGACCGTCATTATTATAAGTTACTTTTTGTTCATATACAAATCATAAGCGCTAAGAATTCGCTTCGT
>JBAYDQ010000124.1:0-2550 GCA_041668145.1 Bacilli bacterium
ATTCCCACAACTTCCGGAACTGGCAGTGAAGTGACACCTTTCGCTGTCATTTCTGATAAAGCCAATAACAAGAAGTATCCCTTAACCGATTATTCTTTAACTCCAACGATCGCGATTGTCGATCCAGAGTTTACAACTAACTTACCTCCTCGCGCCACGGCGATGACTGGCATGGATGTTTTAACGCACGCCATTGAAGCCTATGTTTCAGTGATGGCTAACGATTATACCGATGGACTAGCTTTACAAGCTATTAAATTGGTCTTTGAATATTTACCACGAGCGGTTAAAAATGGGCGAAACGATTTGGAAAGCCGTGAAAAAATGCATAATGCAGCGACGATTGCCGGAATGGCTTTTGCTAATGCTTTCTTAGGCATGACTCATTCTCTCGCTCATAAAGTGGGAGCGGAATTCCACACTGTTCATGGTCTGGCTTGTTCCATCTTACTTCCTTATGTCATTCGTTATAATGGTGAAGTTCCCACTAAATTATCCGTGTGGCCAAAATATAATCATTATTGTGCCGATAAGAAATATCGCGATATTTGCGATGTCTTACGCCTCGATGTTAAATCGGATCAAGAAGCCGTCACAACCTTAGCTGATGCTTGTAAAAATCTCGCTTTGGAAGTGGGGTTACCGATTTGCTTTAAAGATACTCAAATTGATGAAGAGACCTATCATAGTGCGATTGAAAGAATTGCCTATCTCGCCTATGAAGATCAATGTTCTCCTTGTAACCCACGAGTTCCTTTAGTGGAAGATATGAAAGTGATGTTAGCTAAAGCTTATAAAGGTGAATAACATGACGGTATATATTTGTGTCGGCTCAGCCTGCCATTTAAAAGGGAGCTATGACATTATTTCATTAATGAAAAAAGCCATTTCGGAACATAATTTAGAAAGTGATATTGATTTAAAGGGCATGTTTTGCTTAGGCAAATGTGGTATCGCAGGAGTGACGATTAAAGTTGATGACCAAATCATCACAGGTGTCAACCCAGAGAACTTTGAACAAATTTTTAAAGAGAATATTCTCGATGTTTTAGGCAAATAAGATGATCCACCCATTAGAGTCAAAAACGAATAACTGTAAGAACTGTTATAAGTGCATTCGCAATTGCCCAGTCAAAGCGATTTCATTCTTTGAAAATAAAGCCAGTATTTTGCATGACTCTTGTATTTTATGTGGCAAATGTTATCTCGTTTGTCCTCAGGGTGTTAAAGTCGTGAGAGATGATGTGAAAAGGGTTCTCGCTTTACTAGCTAAGCAAGAGAAAGTCATTATTTCTCTCGCTCCCTCTTTCGTCAATAGTTTTGAAAACATCTCTTTTAAGCAAATTCAAGAAGCCGCCAAGAAATGTGGCTTTTTCGATGTTGAAGAAACCGCCATCGGCGCGACAATCGTTAAAAACGCTTATGACGACATGGTCGATAAAAATGCCCAAAGCATCATCATTTCTTCTTGTTGTCCATCCATTAACTTATTGATTAGTAAGCACTTTCCGGAGTGCGTTTCCTATCTCGCTCCCGTCTTATCTCCGATGCTCGCCCACGCTAAATACATTAAAACTCGTTACGGCGAAAAGACTAAGGTTGTCTTTGTCGGTCCATGTATCGCTAAAAAGCAAGAAGCGGATGATAATAAAGATTTGGTGGAAGTAGCGATATCATTTGATGATCTCAACATGATTATTTCGAAATTTGGCATCGTCTTAAAAGAAGATCTCTCCACTTATGTCGATCACTCTAAAGCCCGCTTTTTCCCCACTTGTGGCGGAATTCTTAAAACGATGCGAAAAGATAATCCCCAATATAAATATCTCTTCATTGATGGAGTGGAAAACGCCATGAGAGCTTTAAGCGATATTAAACATGACAATATTAAAAATTGCTTTATTGAAATGTCAGCGTGCTCAGGAAGCTGTGTGAATGGTCCCCTAATCGGGAGTTATCACCGCTCGATCCTTAAAGGATATTACATGGTGGAGAAATCCGCTGGGCCACATGATTTTTGTTTAACGGATGATCAAGTTAATATTACTCATCAATATGAACCAAGCCATTTAAAAGAATCAATGCCGAGCGAAGAAGAGATTAATCGCGTTTTAATCGCGACGGGAAAACCAACCATCGCTGATCGTCTTGATTGCGGGAGTTGTGGTTATCCTTCTTGTCGCGACAAAGCCATCGCTATTATTCAAGGGAAAGCCGTGAAAGAAATGTGCCTTCCGGAATTGATCAAAAGAGCCAATTCTTTTTCTGATCGACTAGTGAAAACTTTTCATGAAGGTTTAATCGCGGTTGATTCTGATTTAAAGATTAAGCTTATTAACCGCTATATGGCGGATTTAGTTGGAGTGAAAAAAATTAGTGATGTGATCGGAAAAGATGTGAGTTTTATCCTTGATCCAGCCTATTTTATTAAGACGCTTCAAGAGAAAAAGAACTTCCATAAAGTTATTTTGATGGGAGAATATAATACCTATATTGATCTGTCCATTTTTTATGATGAAGATTCAAATGTTTTGATTGGCGCTTATAAGA
>JBAYDQ010000125.1:0-2543 GCA_041668145.1 Bacilli bacterium
CTTTGTTCAGAAAATTGGGAACGGTAGGAGAAAGCACCATTCTTAATTTCATCATACATTTTCTCTTCAATACGATCTTCGATAGTGTCCCATTTGGCAATGAGAGTCTCTAATTCAGAATCGCTTGCAACACTTCCGTCGTCACTTCTAACTACACCTTCGTCATCGACACGAACATTACTAGAATTAACGGTCCAGTAAGCTTTGTGGGATTTGATGAAAGAATTAGCGACGCTCTTATCGGCACTCTTAGCCGAAGCAACTGCTTCTTTTAAGGTTGTTCCGGTAGAAAGAGCGGAAGAAGATGAACTTGGGCCGACGATTTGGTTATACTTGCCCAAGATAGAAACAGAATATTGATAGAGAACTTCGTTTAAGACATCAGTGGCGAGTTTTCCTTCGCGCATCGCATCATAAACAATACTCATCAAATTGCTGTCTAAGCCACCAGTAACGCCATCTGTAATGATAGCATCGTTATAATCTGATGGTTCAGCGACGACTTCACTACAAGCTGTAAGTCCTAAGACACTTAATAAAGCAACAGCGATGTAGCGTGACATTTTTTTATTATTTACTGCCATAGTAACAAACGCCTCCCTTGTCATAATAAGTATTTGTTGTACCATCGGTAAAGGCGACAATGCAGCCCTCTGGTACCATACGCTCTTCATTATCTCGAGCTTCAGATTGAGCTTCAAGTAATTCGAGGTAGCTTTCCCAAGCCCGATTCATGCCGAGAGTTTGAGATTCGTTATTGTTTTCTCTTTGTTTCTCGAGATAATCGATAATCTTGGTATCTAAACCATCACTAAAAGTGAGGTTAGTTTTATTTTGTTCATAGAGATATTCGTATAAACGATAATCATAAGTTGAATCAAAACCTTTGATAGCATCTTCAACAGCCGTGGCACGGGTGTTGTAACCTGTCTTATCAGTATTGATGAAGTTGACATAGGTTGATTTTAAACTGCCATCAGGATTGGTGGGGTAGTCTTTGTCAGTTGGAACACAAGTTGTGTAGTAATCTTCAAGAGAAACATAATCGGCGTTGCTGGCTGATTCTGCAAATTCATAAATGGATTTTTGAATAACCATAAAATGAATTCCGTATTGGCTACGCACACCAACGATGACTCTTCCTTCTTCATCGGTTAAAACACCTAAATTTGGATCGCTAATTCCAAGGGCGGAATCCTTCAAAGAAACGACATCGCTAACTTTACGGAAACCACATTTTTTGGCACTTGGATCAGACATTAATAATGAATCATCAGTAGCTCCGACAGCATCTGGATCATCGGAACGATCAGGAGTAGTGCTGTAAGAACGAGTATTATCAGTAATGACAAAGACATTATGACGATTAAGATATTTATTCCAAAGAACATTTCGCGGATAAATCATCGTGTCACCATCATAGAGAACTTGACCATCAATGGTCTCCATGTCTTTGTAATCATTAAGAGCAGTAAAAACTTCATAAGGAACTTTAGCTAATGAACCAGTGATATCACTATAAGCATCTTCCACGCTGTAAGTAGTGCCAGTAGCGAGATTGGTGAAATTACCATCAAGTCCTAAACCTTTTTTAATCGCATCATTTTGATCGGTAGCGAGACGGCCGGCAATCGCGTCATAGGCATAAACACCTAATTGGAATTCATCAACCATAGTTAAACTTCCATCGCTGGAGGCTTTATTAGTGACGATTCCGACATCACCATAAGAACTAGCGCTTGAATCTGAGCTATTGGATTGAGCAACAGCACCAAATGTTAAGTTTCCAGTTTTTAATTTGGAAATGACATCATATAATTTGCCAGCTTGTTCAGAAGTGATAGTATCGCGATTATAACTTGCATTAGTAGCGTTAACGCTTACTAAGATGTGACGGAGATGATAAGGGAGTCGCGAAGTGATAACGCCGTTATAATCACTTTGTGGTTGAATAGCATTACCAGTGTTGGAAACACCGAGATATTCTTCTTTTAACGTATCGAGATTCTCTTGATAATACCAATCTTCAATTTGATCTTTTTCCTTTTGATAGATAAATAATTGATACAACTCATCGGTATCATCAACATTATTACTATCAAGAATGGATTGCCATTCGGTACTATAAGAAGTGCCGTTTGTATCAGCTTTTTCTTTGGCTGCTTCTTTTTGGTCTAATACATCATCCCAAGCTTCTTTTTCAATCGTACCTAAAGTTTTTTCTGTATCGACTGAATTTTTAATGAAGGCATCTCGAATCAAAACTTCGAGAATCTGTTCATAGAACTTGGAGATACCATCGACAGAATTGCGATATTGCTCATACATTTCGTCGGTGACTATTGTATATGAAGATTCGCCATCATAACCTTTGAAAGTTACGACTGCGCCATTTTTTGATGTAACACTACTACATGCTGACATCGCCATAACGCCGATTAAACCAGTAACTAAACCTATGGATAGTTTACTTTTTTTCATGTTTTTTCTCCTTTTCTGAAATATAGCGTTAATATTCTAAATATTATTACAAGTTTATGCAA
>JBAYDQ010000126.1:0-2530 GCA_041668145.1 Bacilli bacterium
AGCCATGAGACGGGCGTTTTTAATTGCCTTAGCTAGCTCTCTTTGATGCTTAGCGCATGTTCCAGTCGCACGACGAGGGGAAATCTTTCCATTTGGAGTAATCATTGTTTTGAGGAGTTCAACATCCTTATAATCAATGAATTTACTTTTATTTTTGCAAAAGATACATACCTTTTTGTGCGGTCTAATTTTCTTGAATGCCATTTTTAATATTTCCTTTCTAATTTAGAATGGAAGATCATCATCTGGTAAGTCTAATGAATCAAGATTTTTTCCTTCATTTTCCACTTGAGATACATCGTTTGGTGTATCACCATTTTCCACCGCCATCGCGGATTTTGGTTCTAAAAATTGAACAGAATCGCAGAGAACTTCAAGGACACTAGCTTTAGTGCCATCTTGACGTTGATAACTGCGTTGATTGAGACGACCTTCGATGCCTACCAATGAACCTTTTCTTGTAAATTTGCTCATGCTGTCAGCGGATTGACTGAATGCCACACATGGAATAAAACTTGCTGATCTCGTTCCATCAGGATTCTTTTGGCGATTATCCACCGCCACGCTGAATGAACAAACAGAATTACCAGAATTGGTTTTTCTGAGTTCCGGGTCGCGGGTGAGACGACCAACTAAAACTACACGATTAATCATAAATGATTATCCTCCTTACACGTGATCGACGACAACTAAATGACGTAACACATTTGGATTATGACGAACTTTACGATTGAATTGATACAATGCTTGATCGTCGGCGGACACTTTGATAACAACGTAGTAACCCTTAACTTCATCCTTGATAGGATAAGCTAATTCACGCAAGCCTAAGGATTCATCAACCTTTTTGACTTCCGCACCATTATCGGTGAGAAGCTTGTGAAGATTTTCCTTTTCTGCCACGCGTCCGGCTTCATCTAAATTGGCCTTCAAAATGTACATGATTTCGTAATTGCGCATTTTTTTACCTCCCTTTGGTCTATCTGGCTGTTACAAATTAACAGCAGAGAGTAATGCTATAAATAGCAAAAGTATTATACAAGTTCCAAGGCGTGAGGTCAAGCGCATGTGTTAGGCAATAGCTCGCCTATTCTTCTATGAGTCATGTTTGAGAAAAAAATGCGAAACAAAATAAAAAAAGGAACAAATGTTCCTTTATTTTTTAACGATCCTTCATCGTCGGAAAGAGGATGACTTCGCGAATGGAAGCTTGATCAGTCAATAACATCACTAGCCGATCAATACCAATCCCGACTCCCCCTGTTGGAGGCATACCATATTCAAGTGCTTCGACGAAATCTTCGTCCATTTCATTGGCTTCATCATCGCCGAGTTCTTTGGCTTTAAGTTGAGCGACAAATCGCTCTTTTTGATCAATGGGATCATTAAGTTCACTATAAGCATTTCCCAATTCTTTGCCATTAACGAAAAGTTCAAATCTTTCCGTAAATCGAGGATCTTTACTCTTTTTTGTGAGAGGAGAAACTTCAATCGGATAAGAATAGACAAATGTTGGTTGGATAAGTTCGCTTTGACATAATTCTTCATAAATTTCATTCATGACATAACCAACAGTATTTTTAAATTTGTCTAAACGAATATGATATTGATCAGCAATTTTTTTAGCCTCTTCAAATGTCTTCACATCCGCGGCAAAATCAACACCAATCTTATTTCTAATAAGTTCGTTCATGGTGACCCATCGAAAAGGCTTTTTAAAATCGATTATTTGATCTTGATATTTGATAACTGAATCACCAGTAATTTCTTTAGCAACACGACGGAGCATTTTCTCTGTGAGAGAACCAATGCCTTTTAAATCAGAGTAGGCATCATATATCTCAATTGTGGTAAATTCAGGATTATGACTAGAATCCATCCCTTCATTGCGGAATAAATGACCAATTTCATAGACTTTTTCCATCCCACCCACGATTAATCGTTTAAGCGATAATTCCGTGGCAATACGAAGGTAGAAATTTTTATCAAGCGTATTATGGTGGGTGACAAATGGGCGAGCACTAGCTCCACCTAAAACAGGATTCAAAATAGGGGTCTCAACTTCCACAAAACCTTTTTCATCGAGGAAATTTTGAATAGTTCGGATAATTCTTGGTCTCATAAAAGCCACTTTTTTAGCATCATCATTAACAATTAAATCTAAATAGCGGCGACGGCTTCTTTCCTCAATGTCCGTTAATCCATGAAATTTCTCAGGAAGAGGATGGAGACATTTAGTTAAGTGAACAAATTTTTCGGCGCGAATTGTTAATTCGCCTGTTCTTGTCATCATTACACGTCCCTTAATTCCGACGATATCACCAATATCAGCTAAGCGAAAAACATCATAAGATTTCTCACCGATCACATCAATACCGATATAAGATTGAATATTTCCGGTTTTGTCTGAGATATTGATAAAGGACGCTTTTCCCATCCGACGAATCGCCATAATTCGACCCGCTACTGAGACAACGAGTTGCAGTCTATCAATGGCGGCCGCCGATTTTTTGCCACATTGCTGACGAAT
>JBAYDQ010000127.1:0-2514 GCA_041668145.1 Bacilli bacterium
CTTCTTAAAATGATTCCCGGACTTCCCAAAATATCTCCTGAACAGCAAGCGGCTGGCGAAAAAGAAATGAAAAATTTTGAAGTCATCATTAATTCGATGACAAATGAAGAACGACAAAATCCAAGCATATTAAAATATTCTCGCAAAATTCGCATCGCTAATGGCTGTGGAAAATCTGTCGCCGATTTAAATCGAATGATTAAGAAATTTGAGCAGATGAAAGAGACGATGAAGCAAATGGAATCCTATCGCAAAAGTGGCAAAATGCCTCCAGGTGGTTTTGGCGGCATGGGAATGCCGAGATAAAAAAAGAGATCTCATTAGTCATCGCTTTGCATGGACGGTGACTTTTTTAACCTCTTTATTTAATAAATTTGTGTCCTTTTTCAATGGCGTCTTTTTCCCATTGAGGCATCTTTTCTTCTTTTAATAATTTCTCATCATCTTTCGTGAGGGGATATTTTTGAAATAGATCTGGACGGCATTTTTTGGTGAGATGAAGACTTTGCTTTTTGCGCCACTTATTGATGGCTTGGTGATTTCCCGAATAGAGAAGGTCAGGGACTTTTTGACCATCGTAATCATAGGGCTCAGCATACTGAGGATATTCCAATAGACCATCTTCAAACGATTCTTCAATAGTTGATTCATCAGCGATAACTCCATCAATTAAGCGAATGATTGAATCACTGATAGTCATCGCCCCAATTTCTCCACCAGTGAGAATAAAATCACCGAGAGAAACTAATTCATCAACATAGTCATTAACTCTTTCATCAACTCCTTCATAATGTCCACAAATAATGATTAAATTATCGATATTTTTGACAAAATGATGGACTTTTGCTTGATTTAAAACGTTTCCGCGAGGAGAAAGTAAAATAACATAACTATCTTCTTCGCGAGCGGCATTTAAACAATCAAGGATGGGCTGACACTTCATAATGAGTCCAGCTCCGCCTCCGATGGGCGCGCTATCAACGCGACCATGTTTATCAGTTGTATAATCGCGAATATTATAGATTTGAATCTGAACTGCTCCTTTGGCAATTGCTCTTTTGATGATTGAATTCGACATAAAACCATCAAACATTTCGGGAAAGAGAGTGAGAATTTTTATTTTCATACCATTCCCTCCATTTGTTTTATATATATTTTTTTATTAATAATATCGACTTTTGAAATGAATTCATCGATGAACGGAACAAAAAAATCTTCTTTTTTAAACTGTGAAACTCGAAGGGTAATTTGAGCTGGAAATTCCTCAACTTTAATCACTTTACCGAGGATTTCATTCTTTTCATTAATAATCGAACAACCAACTAAATCACAAAAAAAGTAATAACCTTCTTTCAGATCTCTTTGGTTCTTCTGAATTATCAGTTGCCAACCTTTATATGCATCAGCTTCCTCTTTCGAGAAGATCTCTTTGGTTTTCACAAAATCAAAACGTCCACCTGAATGATAGGCGACGATAGTTAGTTCTTTTTGCTCTTTATCGATAGGATTAACTAATAAAACTTTGTTCCCCGTTTGATAACGATCAACAGCATTATTTGTCAATGAAAAAACCTTTAGAGTTCCATCTAAGGCGAAACCACCGACAATGTTACCAAGGATTAGACTTTCCATAATTAGTGTAAAAAAGAGGATTAATCCTCTTTTTCTTCATTGAATGATTCAAATTTGATATGAATGCGTTTGTTATCAACTTTTCCAGCGACAGAAACAACTTCGCGAATCGCATTAGCCACGGTTCCATGACGGCCGATTAAACGAGCGATATCACTTTTTTCCGTTGCGATGATGATGGAAACATCTTTGCTATCTTCAGCTTCATTGATGCGAATTAAAATCGATTCTGGTTCTTCAACAATTGGATCAACAATGGCGTGAATAGCCTTCTCGTAATCCATTATTTAGTTTTCTTTCCGACTTTTTTGCTTTCGACATGCTTTGCAATTAAGCCTTTACTTGATAGCATAGCCTTGACGGAATCGGATGGAGTGGCGCCTTTAGCTAACCACTTTAACGCTAATTCTTCATCGATAACAGCGTTTTCGACACCTTTTGAAGGATCAAAAAATCCAATTTGTTCAATAATTCTTCCATCACAGGCGTAGCGGGAATCCGCAGCCACGATACGGAAGAAGGGATCCTTGTGACGACCAATTCTTGTTAATCTAATTTTTACTGCCATAAATATTTTCTCCTTATGTCCGTTAATTATCCTAGGGCTTCCTATCATAACTGTCAAGTCTTTTTGCTATACATTGTCTTTTTTCCTTATATAAATATAAAATTGTGTTGAAAAAGAGAATTGTCATTGATAATATAATTAAGCATGTTTTGAACATGATACGGGTGCTCCGCTGTCAAAATGAGAATGAACACCAAGAGAACATTAATGTTATAGGAGGCGTTCGACTATGGATACTAATTTAGTCAATGAAATCACAGCATCCCAATTGAGAAAAGACCTTCCTGCATTTTCTTCGGGCGACACTGTTAAAG
>JBAYDQ010000128.1:0-2511 GCA_041668145.1 Bacilli bacterium
CCGCGCAAAGGCCAATGGCCTCGCGTTATGGAGAACTTTGACGACTTGTAGACATGGCTTACGACCCAGATCGAGGTACAATCAACCTCTTGAAGTCGACGAATTCCTAAAAAAGGCGTTCTCACGAAAGTAGCCAACTCAAAAAACGCGATTTTGAAAATCGCCACGAAAAAAACTATGTCTCGTTGAGTGCCTTTTAGCGCCTTTCGTACAAAAAATGGTATTTTCACTGTTTAACTAAATTACTTTTTTCTTATCGCTGGCATTTCTGCTGTCTAACAAAGACATTTGTTCACTAAAGCATCGATTTAGCGATGCTTTTTATTTATAAACTAATAATGTTGATAAACATATTGACGATTATCTATGTATCTATTATCATATAGATGTTTATCTATGTGAGGATCCATATGAACAATCAAGAATTCCTAAACAAAAGTAAAGTGTTAAATGATAGCACAAGATTAACAATATTACAGATGCTATCAAAAAATGGAACTATGTGTGCCTGTAAAATACTTGAAGAGTTAAGCATTACTCAAGCTACTTTATCACATCATATGAAAGTTCTTTCTAACGCTGGATTCGTTAATGTTGAAAGAAACGGGAAGTGGTGTTACTACACTTTGATCAGCGAGAATATTTGTGAAATCGCTCACTTCATCCAAGATATCTGCTTATGCAAAAATGACAGCAAAGATTGTTGTTGCAAATAAATAAGCCTCTAAAACAGGCTTTTAATTTAGGCTATACATAGATGAACATCTATATGAGGAGACAATATGAAAAGGAAAATGGTTAAATGGATGGTTCTTTCTGCCATCATATTGATAATAGTAGCCAATATCTTAATTGGCGTGTTCGTTGGTTGGGATACTCTTGCAATTCCATGGAATTTTATAAGTGATCAAATACTCGGAATGAAATGGCTTAACTCAATAATTGGTAAATTAATAACATCGATGAGTGGCATTTATGAGGCAACTTCATGGCAATTTAAAGTTCAAAACGCTGTTCAATTCTTTATATATGATTTCATTAAGATTGGATTGCTTCTTTGTTTATTAATATTTGTAATTTCATATATTCAGTCTTATTTCCCGCCAGAAAGAACAAAGAAAATACTAGGTAAATATCATGGTATTTGGGCCAATATTATAGGCGCTTTATTAGGAACTGTTACTCCATTTTGTAGTTGTTCCTCAATCCCTATCTTTATTGGCTTCACCAGAGCGGGCTTATCTAGTGGAGTAACATTTAGCTTTTTAATCTCTAGTCCATTAGTAGATTTAGGATCTTTAATGTTGCTCGTAGGATTCTTTGGATGGCCAATCGCTATTGCATATGTACTAGTTGGTCTAGTACTTGCGGTAGTTGGAGGCACGCTCATTGAAAAAACAGGATTAGGAAATAACGTTGAAGAGTTTGTTTTAAAAGGAAACTCTATTGATATAGATTCTCCAAAATTAACACAAAAAGATAGATTAATCTATGCTCTGGATCAAATGTGGCAAACATATAAGAAGGTATTTATTTATATCGTCATTGGTGTTGCTATTGGATGCGTTATTCATAATGTCATTCCATCAGAATGGATTGAAACATTACTTGGATCAAATGCTTGGTATGGTGTTCCTTTAGCAACAATATTAGGTGCACCAATGTATGCGGATATATTTGGAACTCTACCAATTGCAGAAGCTCTATATGCTAAAGGAGCAGGATTAGGAACAATTTTATCATTTATGATGAGTGTTACTGCTTTATCTCTACCCTCATTAATCATGCTTAGAAAAGCAATTAAACCTAAACTATTATTTGCATTCATTTTAATCGTAGTGGTGGGCATTATTTTAATCGGTTATATATTTAACTTCATAGGTTATCTATTTATATAAAAAGGAGGAAAAGATAAATATGGAAATCAAAGCTTTAGGAGGATGCTGCAAAAAGACAATCGCTAACTATGAAGCAATTGTTCAAGCTGCAAAAGAATTGGGCATCAAAGAAGAAGTCATTCACGTTACTGATATGAATGAGATTATGGATCTTGGTGTCATGTCTACTCCAGGACTTGTTATTGATGGAAAAATCATGTCTATTGGAAGAGTGCTAACAGTTGCTCAAGCAAAAGAATTGATTAATAAAGCAATGAACAAATGCTCGTGTTGTTGTGGCAATCTGTAAGGGTGAAAAAATGCCTAAGAGGTGCAATTTTTATCATTTCTTGCTCATCTTTCCAAACAAACAAAAAAAGGCACAATTCGTGCCCTTTTGTTTACCATTTTTTACTAGCAATTGCATCAGCTAGTCTTTAGTAAAATAAAGATTAACAGTCATAGAAAACATCTTTGCAACTTCATCCATGTGATGTAATGTGTATCCGTTTTTTTGCTTCTGCAATTAGATTTAGTGTTTTTGTACTAGCAGCGGCAAGATCTTTTCCGCCTCTTAATGATTCTATGACATAATAACCATCTTCATAATGCATATTCATAGTGTCTTCTTCCG
>JBAYDQ010000129.1:0-2507 GCA_041668145.1 Bacilli bacterium
ATGGTTTGGCACTTAGTGGGAGATTCAACAATAACTAATTTCATAATAATCCTATCGATAGAAAATCTTAGTGATTAACTTGTTCAAAGTCAACACCCATACTTCCTTATATCCTTATTAAATAAAGAATATCTTTTATTTAAGGGAAAAGTGCTTTTATTGGATAGCATAGAGAACATCGTCGCCACTCTCCACTAATGTTGCTCCACCAATGATTAAACGATTGCATTGACTTTTTTCATCCGCTCGATGGGGAACACACAAAACTTCTCGTCCTAAATCAAGAATGTGGCCCACTGTAATAATGGTTCCACTTTTAGCCTTTGCCTCTGTGACCAACACTCCTGTTGAACAAGCAGCAATAAGACGATTCCGTTCAGGAAAATGTTCTTTACTCGGTTCACAATTATTCGGATATTCACTGAGCAAGAGATGATTTTTCTTTATTTCTTCGTATAAAAGTTGATTGCTTTTGGGATAGCAGACATCGATTCCACTCCCTAAAATAGCTATTGTCCTGCCACCATTTTCTAAACATGATTGATGGGCAATCGTGTCAATACCACGCGCAAGACCTGAAACAATATTCAATCGAGCGGCTATTTCTTTAACGATCTTTTCCGTCATCGCTCTTCCGTATTCTGTATTTTCACGCGAACCAATAACGGCTAAATTCTTCTTATAGTCAGCAATCAAATTGAGATGACCATAATAAAATAGAACAAAAGGCGGATGATAGATTGCCTTAAACGAAGATGGGTATTCATCATCTAAAATTGTTAATGTTTGACATTTTAAGGATGCGATTGATTCGGCGACATCGTTTGAATTGACATTTTCCCGATGACAAATGGCTTCGTAGATATCATTCCAAACTCCTTGATATTTAATCGCAAGATAAATTAAAAGTTCTCTTCCCTTCATAAAACCTCCACTTATGGTAAGAGGCTTAAAAAAGATATTTTTCTTAAAGGAGTTTCATTTTTTTAATTTGAGAAGCCCGAACAGGGGCATAAGAATAACGATGAAGACCAATAATAGGCCCATTCTCATCTAAAGCTTGAAGATGATCTTTAGTTCCATAACCTTTATTTTGTGCGATGTGGTAAGACGGATATTTTTTATCTAATTCATAGCAAAGATGGTCGCGGCTTACTTTAGCAAGAATGGAAGCGGCTGCGACACATTGAGCTTTCGCGTCACCATGAACAAGGCTGATTACTGGTTTAGAAGCGTTAGGCATTTTCATAAAATCAGTAATGATTAAGTCATAATCATGCTTCATATTTTTAATTGCTCTTTCCATCGCTAATCGAGAAGCATTGAGAATGTTGATATTATCAATTTCTTCAGGAGTACAAAAACCCACACCATAGGCAATCGCGGATTCAACAATGATTTGATAAGCTTTTTCTCTCTGTTTTTCACTGAGTTTTTTAGAATCGTTAATAAGTGGTGAAACGAAATCTTTCGGTAAGATGACCGCTCCCGCATAAACGGGACCTAAAAGACAACCGCGGCCAGCTTCATCGCAACCGACAATCAAATGAATCTCATCACTATAAAACGATTGCTCGTATTCAAGAGGCATTAGATAATCTCCAAAGAAATATGACCTAATAAACCATCTTTAAATTCTTTAAGAAGTAAATTTTCAGCTCTTTCAATATCGGGTTGACCATGAGCATCAACGAGTGAACGACTATGACAAATATCTAATAGAACATCTTTGCTGTCGCCAATTTGTGAAATATTAAAGCGCGTCATTAAGGCGTTTGAAT
Organism: Bacilli bacterium; assembly: GCA_041668145.1. GTDB lineage: Bacteria > Bacillota_I > Bacilli_A > RFN20 > CAG-826 > JAAYDH01. The sequence goes on from JBAYDQ010000129.1 coordinate 1,782, forward strand.
AATGTTCTTTGAGAAACTTTAATAAAGCCTCTACTAACTCGTGTTTCGGGAGAATATCTTCACGAACCGATCCGATTAAAGCCAAATTGGTGGCTTTTCTTCGATCATCATAGTTCATTGGTAAAATGCCAGGAGTGTCTAGCAATAAAAAATCATTATTCACTTTAATCCATTGTTCACCGCGAGTGTAACCTGGTTTATTTTGGACACCAGCGGCTTTTCTTTTAGCGAGACGATTGATTAATGAAGATTTGCCGACATTAGGAATCCCAATAATCATCGTTCGAATAGGTTGAGGCTTCATTCCTCTTCTTTTATCTTTCGCCCATTTCTCTTGTCCGAGAAAAGAAACCGCTTTTTCAATTGCTAAACAAGCGCTTGATTTTGTGAGATCCAATGTCAGCAATAAATCATAATTTTTCTTTAGTTTTTCTTCCCACTTCTTCGTCATCGATGAATCAGCTAAATCAGCTTTTGTTAAAACCACTAAACGCTTTTTATTTTTGATGATTTCCTCAAGTTGAGGATTGACAGAAGATAAAGGAGCACGGGCATCAAAAAGTTCAATGACGACATCGATAATTTTTATCTTTTCGCCAATTTCTTTTAAAGCTTTATTCATGTGGCCGGGAAACCAATGGATTTGAGTGCTCATGTTTTTTACCTTAATATACTTTCGGCAAAATATAATGCCGATTTGTACACTTCTTATTTCCGGTATCCCCG